>RFZH01000072.1 GCA_009920815.1 Paracoccaceae bacterium | reverse complement strand
ATTCGGGCGTCGGTGGCTGTGCACCCATGCCCAAAAACCCCAGAGCAGCTGCATCCAAAATTGCCGTCGAAAATGAAAGCGCTGCTTGCACAATTATCGGTGCTAAACAGTTGGGCAGTACGGTGATGAACATCAAGCGCATTTGACTTGCGCCCGCAACACGGGCCGAGGTGACGTAATCTTTTTGGCGTTCTGCCATGACTGAGGCGCGGGTCAAACGCACATAATGTGGTTGCAACACAATCGCGATTGCGATCATCGCGTTGGTCAACGATGGACCCAAGATCGCCACCAGGACCAAGGCCAACAAAAGGGATGGAAACGCCAAAATAATATCCATCACGCGCATAATCAGCGTGTCAGCCCATTTTGGCGCAAAGCCAGATAATAGGCCAATAATGATGCCCCCCGATGCGGCAACTGACACAACGACAATCCCAACAAAGAACGAATACTGCGCCCCTTGGATCAGACGTGACAGCATATCGCGACCCAATGGATCGGTGCCTAAGATAAAGTCCCACGATCCACCCTCTGCCCACACAGGGGGTTGTAACGTATGTTCGCGGAACTGTTCAGTCGGATCATACGGCACAAGCCATGGGGCGAAAGTCGCCACAAACAGAAATGCCGCAAAGATCCACAAACCAAAGACAGCGCCCCGATTTTCGCGGAAATAGTACCAAAACTCGCCCAAGGCGCTGGGGCGTTTTGGTTGAATGTCTGTCGTCTGTGTCATTACCGCTTCCTGATTTTTGGATTGATGATGCCGTAAAGAACATCAACGGTTAGGTTCACGATCATCACCATGACCGCAATCAACAAAAGGCCCCCTTGAACCACCGGATAATCGCGGCGGAAAATGCTATCGACCATCCATTTGCCTATGCCTGGCCAGCTAAAGATGGATTCCGTCAGGATGGCACCCGCCAACAATGTCCCAACAGATAAGCCGATCACGGTGATCACCGGAATTAATGCATTGCGCAGCGCATGAATGCCATTGATCCGCAGGGGTGACATGCCCTTTGCACGCGCGGTACGGATGTAATCTTCGCCCAAGACTTCTAACATCGCGGAACGGGTTTGGCGGGCGATGACCGCCAATGGGATCGTTCCCAATACGATAGTTGGCAAGATCAGATGACGAATGGCTGACCACAGCGCGCCCTTTTGACCCGACATCATGGCATCATAAATCATGAATCCGGTTTCATTGGGGAAATAATAAATCAGGTCGATGCGACCCGACACTGGCGTCCATTGTAGATTTCCCGAGAAAACGATGATCAACAAAAGGGCCCACCAAAAGATCGGCATCGAATAGCCAACCAATGCAGTTGACATCAATGCGCGATCAAAGAATTTGCCACGGTTCACAGCGGCAATAACACCTGCGGGCAGACCAAGCAAAACCGCAAATATCATCGCACAAAGGGACAATTCCAACGTGGCTGGAAACAAGGCAAAAAATTCATCCCAAACCGGTTTCTTTGTGACGTAGGACTGGCCCAAATCCCCTTGCAACACGCCGATCAGGTAATCCCAAAACTGGGCTGTGATTGGAAAACACGAATAAACGCAAAGGAAATCAAGGTTACGCCGATGAAGGTCGGGATAAACGTCAAAAGTCTGGTTGCAAGGAATTTTAACACTGTATCACCGTTAATTCTGTTGGAAATTGCGTCAGCGATTTTGATCCGGTTTCCGTGATCACCACGTCATCCTCTATACGCACACCTAATTTGCCTGCCACATATAGACCGGGTTCATTGGTAAAGACCGTACCCGCCGGCAATACCAAATGATTGCCGCGCATGACATAGGGCGCCTCGTGCACGTCGCGACCTAAACCGTGGCCCGTTTTTGTGCGAATGAATTCGGCAAAGGGGGATGCTTCTAGAACACCGGTTACGGCGTCGTCAATGTCGTGCGCTGTCACGCCAGCGCGGGCAACCTGATGCCCCATTTTGTTGGCGGCTAACACGGTTTCATAGATCTCGGCACCTGCGTCGGGGGCGTGATCAACAAAGAACGTTCGTGTGATATCGGCGCAAAATCCGTCTGCACGCGCGCCAAAGTCGAACAATAACGCATCGCCAGCGGCGATCTGGCTGGGCCCTGCCTTGGCATGGGGTTTGGCAGAATTCGCACCTGCCGCTACGATGGGGTGGAACGCATGGTCTTCTGCACCTTCGGCAAACAAGTTTTGCGTCAACATCTGTTCGATTTGCTTTTCGGTCATACCTATTTTTATTGCCGAAATTGTGCGGGACAGGGCACGTTCCGAAATATCGATCGCTTTTGACATCGCGGCCAGATCAGCGTCGGTTTTGATCATGCGCAGCCCTGAAATTTCGCGTTCTGCGTCAATGATTTCAACGTCTGGCGCGGCGGCCTTTAGGGCATGGTGAACGAAAACGCGCATCACTTGGCCTTCGACGGCGACACGTGTGGCCCCTAGGTAAGCCATGAATTTGTCAAAGGCGTCTGTGTATCCCGTTTGATCGCGCCAATCGAAAACAGGTCCCTCAAAGCCAATATATGACCAGCTTAGCAATTCTAGATTTGGCACAATCGCTGCCGCACGTCCATCGGCACAAGCGGCCATAAGAAAGGGGCGTTCATGGCTCATAAAGGGATGGATCACCAGACGGTTAAAGTTTGAACCGGGGACCAATAATACCGCATCAACATTCAATTGCTTGGCTAAATCGCAATATTCAATCAGCCTTTGGGAAAGGGTACCAGACATCGCTGTAATCCTGTTGAAAAATTGGGTTGGCGCGGGAGGTGCGCCAACCCCAGTTTGGTTTATATTATTATTTCAAACCAACTTGGTTGAAGATGTGGCCACCCAATGGATGAACAACATAACCGTCGACCTCTGGACGTGTGACCATGTACACAACCGAATGTGCGATGGTTGCCCATGGGGCCTGGTCTTTAAAGACAACCTGTGCCTCTTCGTACAGACGTGTACGCTCTGCGACGTCAGATGTGATCTTTGCTTTTTGCACGAGATCTTCGAAGGGTTGGTGGCACCATTGTGCACGGTTTGATGCTTCGACGCCGTCACAGCCCAAAAGAACCGCTAGGAAGTTGTCGGGATCACCGTTGTCGCCTGTCCACCCCAATAGAACCGCGCCATCACGGTCTTTTGCTTTTGAACGGGATAGGTATTCGCCCCACTCATAAGATACGATTTCCACGTTCACACCCACTTTGGCAAAGTCGGCTTGCATCAACTCGGCCATGCGGCGTGCGTTGGGGTTGTATGGACGCTGAACAGGCATCGCCCAGATTTTCATGTTCAGATCGCTGACACCTTCTGCGGCCAACATCGCTTTGGCGGCTTCGGGGTCATACGCGTCGTCTTGGATCGCTTGGTTGTAAGACCACATTGTTGGTGGAATTGGGTTTTTCGCAATTTGACCCGAACCTTGGAAGACCACGTCGATGATCGCTTGTTTGTCGATCGCCATGTTCAACGCTTTGCGGACCTTTGGATTGTCATAGGGGGCTTGTGTTGTGTTATACGCAAGATAACCAACGTTCAGACCTTCTTGTTCCAAAACAACGGTGCCTGCATCCGCTTGCATTGCGCTGATGTCTGCTGGGTTTGGATAGGCCATAACGTGGCATTCGCCCGCTTGGATTTTTTGGTAACGAACAGAGGCATCAGGTGTGATCGCGAAAATCAACGCTTCCACTTTGGCTTTGTCACCCCAGTATTCGTCGTTGCGGACGTAACGGATAACCGCGTCTTTTTGATAGGCTTGGAATTTGAATGGGCCAGTGCCGATTGGTGCTTGGTTCACCATTTCTGGTGTGCCTGCCGCCAGCATAGCGTCTGCATATTCTTTTGAAACGATTGATGCAAAGTCCATTGCCATGTTTGCAATGATCGGTGCTTCAGGACGGGTTAGGTTGAATACGACGGTGTAATCATCTGTTTTTTCGATGCTTGAAATAAGGTCTGGCATCGACATGCCTGAGAAATATTCCCATGTGCCACCGGAAACGGTATGGTATGGGTTTTCGGCGTTCATTTGACGATCAAATGTAAAAATAACGTCATCTGCGTTGAAATCGCGGCTTGGGGTGAACCCGTTGCCTGAATGGAATTTCACGCCTTTGCGCAGGTTAAAGGTAACGGTTTTGCCGTCCTCAGAAACGCTATAGCTTTCGGCCAGGCCCGGGATTACTTCGGTTGTGCCCACTTTGAATTCGACCAAGCGGTTGTAAATTGGATGGCTCGACGCATCGAATGTTGTGCCCGCAGTGTACAAGGCTGGGTCAAAGCCCTCTGGTGAACCCTCAGAGCAATAGACCAGCGCTTGCGCTGATGCGACACCTGCAGACAGCGCAAGCGCCCCCGCCATGCCTAGTAATGTTGTTTTTAGTGACATTGGAAATCTCTCCTCATTGGTTTTCTTATGTCGACCTTCTTTGGCCCAATAACGCAGGGCCATGCGATCTCTGGTGGTGGCCAGAAAAACGGACTGTCACGATGAATTTGTCAGGTGTGACAGATGATGTTTATTGTCTTTGTTCAAAACTTTTAGCTTACCGGTCCACAGAACACGGGCCTCATGGTCGGTGGGGTTGGACCACGAATGCGGCGTTGCACCGTCAAAGTGCAAACAATCGCCAGACCGCATTTCAAATGTTTGACCGTCTAAAACTTGGTGGATCATGCCCTCTAATACAAAAATGATTTCTTCGCCCTCGTGGGATACAGTTTCAGACGCATAGCCAGCAGGCACATTTAAGATGAACGATGAAATCTCTGAACCTGGGTACTGATTTGTCACTGCTTCGTATCGAACGGACGATCCGCCCATGAAAAACTGCTGCCGCCCTTCTGCCCAGCTGATAGCGTCAGTGGGTTTTTGGGATTTGACAAAATACTCAACCTCAACGCTAAGTGCATCGGCAATTTGTGCCAATGTACCGAGGGATGGCACAGCCATGTCCCGTTCTATTTGGCTGACGTATCCAACAGATACGCCCGCCGTCGTTGCAAGGTCTTGCATTGTCATTGACAGCTTTTTGCGGCGCTGACGGATCAATCCGCCCAGCAACGGCGATTTTGATTTTGAGGGTTCGATTTGATTCATTGTACAGCCTTTGTTTAACGCTAGTAAAAAAATTTTACTCAAGCAAATAATTTTTCACAAAACACACGTTAACCTTGCGTAAGCAGGGTCCTTGGTTTTTTTCTGCACCGCGGCAAGCCATTTGTAATCTTTGACAATTAGGCAAATGGCTTATTTTTGTGAAAATTAAGACCACAAAGATTTACGTCAATGTGCCGCGGCTGTGATTGGCTAGCCGGTCACACCAATCGGCCATGGTGCAAATTCATCGGCACCGATTCCTTGGGATTCGCTTTTGGACATCTCGCCCGATGCGATTGCCAATATGCGATCAAAGATCTGTTGGCCCGCCGTGTCCAGTGTTTCCAAGCCGTCGATGATCGTTCCACAGTTGACGTCCATGTCGTCGATCATTCGGGTATACATCGGGGTGTTGGATGCAATCTTGACCGTTGGGGCAGGGTAGGATCCGAAACAGCTACCGCGTCCGGTGGTAAAGCAAATCAAATTTGCCCCGCCCGCAATTTGGCCCGTGGCGGCGACCGGGTCGTATCCGGGGGTATCCATGATCACAAGCCCGCGCGCCAAAATGGGTTCGGCATATTTATAGACGGCTTCGATCCCTGTTGATCCGCCTTTTTTTGCGCCACCCAATGATTTTTCGATGATATTTGCCAAACCGCCCTGTTGATTGCCCGGGCCAACGACACCTTGCATTTGCACGTCACGCCCGTCGGTGTAATGTCTTGGCCAATCGCGTCGGTGCGGGCGCGTGCGGTTAGGGTATGTTCAATGCCATACAATTCAGGCGTTTCCGATAAAACCGCGGTACCCCCGTGGCGCACCAAAATATCAACCGCTTTGCCGAGGGCAGGATTTGCCGATAGCCCTGAAAACCCATCTGACCCACCGCATTGCAAGCCGATGGTGATATGTTCGGCCGATTGCGGGGTGCGTGTGCATGTATTTGCGACCCGTAACATCGCGTGAACATGGTCGATCCCAGCGCGCACGGCCGATGCGGTGCCGCCGATATCTTGCATATGAATGGACCGCAACATCGTTCCCACGTCCAGCGCGGTATCGTGGAAAAACCGGGGCAGGTTATTGCGCTCACATCCCAACGAACAAATCAATGCACCCGCGATATTGGGGTGTCGGATGTATCCCGCCAAGGTGCGATGCAGCAATTCCATCGGTTCGCCCGTCGCCTCCATCCCACAGCCTTGTTGGTGGATAAACGGAATAACGCCATCAACATTTGGGTATTCTGCCATCACCTGCGGGGTGAAATGTGCCGCAATTTTTCGGGCGACGGTGGCCGAACAATTGACGGTGATAAAAACGCCTATGTAGTTGCGCGTCCCCACGCGACAGTTGCCGCGATCATATCCCATGAATTGGGCGCGGTCCTCTGGCGGTAAGATGTCGGCTGGCACATAGTCTTGGGAAAAACGGTAATCTTTTTGAAATTCATCCAGCGCGATGTTGTGGGAATGGACCCAATCCCCCTTGACAATGTCGCAGGCGGCAAAACCGATCAAAGTGTTGTATTTCAGCACTGACTGTCCCTTGGCAATGTCAGTCGCCGCGATTTTATGACCAAAGGACACATCGACCAAAGTGGTCAAACCTTCGCTAACGATATTTGTCCCTGCGGGCAGATCAACGCGGGCGACAACGACGTTGTCGTTTGGATCCAATCGGATGATAGGATCGTGCGCCCGCATCAAGGGTTACCGCCCGTTCTCAGCACGCCATTTTTCGAACAGCTTTAGGTTTTCTTCTTTGGTCGCAGGATAAAGCCCGATGATCGTGTCGCCGGCGCGAACACGTTCGACCACGAAATCTTCATATGCGGTCATTTCATGGGCTTCGGCTGCGACTTCGTCAGCGATATGGGCGGGGATGATGATCACGCTGTCGTCGTCGCCCACAACGATATCGCCGGGAAAGACAGGGGCATCGCCACATCCAATTGGCACGTTGATATCAATCGCTTCGTTGATGGTTAGGTTTGTGGGGCTGGACGGGCGGTTATGATAGGCGGGAATGTCTAATTCGCCAATCCGCATCGCATCGCGAAAACCGCCATCGGTGACAACACCCGCCCCGCCGCGCATCATAAGGCGCGTGATCAAAATGTCCCCTGCCGATGCGGCAGTCGCGGTTTTGCGGCTATCCATGACCAAGACATGCCCCGCGGGACAGGTTTCAATCGCATGACGTTGGGGGTGTTCGGGGTTGCGAAATTCCACCAATTGGTTGCGATCCTCGCGCGCGGGCATGTACCGAAGCGTAAACGCAGGGCCGACCATATTTTTCCCTTTGCGCGCCACAGGGCGCACGTCTTGGATCACTTGGTTGCGCAGGCCACGTTTAAACAACGCGGTCGCCAAGGTCGCGACAGAAACATGTTCCAATTTCGCTTTGGTTTCTGGATTCATCGGTGCATCCGTCATTATTCTATCCGTTTTTCAAAAGGTTTTGATCGTTCATAAAGCCACGAAGCCGATCAGATTGGGACTGTGACAAGGGCCATGCCGCCGGTGGGCGCGGCGCACCGCAATCATTGCCCAACATGGCCAATGCCGCCTTGACGCCCGACACATTTGCCCCGCCTTGTTCTTCGGCGCGGATGTCTTCGAAAACCTGCATGTCGGCAATCAATGCGCGGGCCTGTGCGTAATCGCCGCTTTCAAGCGCGGCCGAAATGGCCACTGACCGTTCGGGCCAGACATTGATCAAACCGCTGGTAAACCCGCGCGCGCCAACGGCGTAAAACGCAGGCGCCCACACTTCGGCCAAGCCGCCGACCCAAATCACATCTTGGGGGGATGCCGCGATTGCAGAGCGTAGCTTCATCGGATTGGGCGTTGCCCATTTCACACCAATCACACTGGGCAACGAACACAGTGTTGCGATTGTATCAATGCCGATACCGTCGTTACGCAGGTATAAGACCAACGGAACGCCATCGCCCGCATCTGCAACAGCCTTGATATAATCAACGATGCCGCGTGGGGATACAAACGGATCAGGCGGTTGATGGATCATCAACGCACTTGCGCCGGCGGATTTCGAAGCTTTCGCCAAAGCACAGGCATCGCGGATACCGCGCCCAACGCCCGCGACCATCGGAACACGTCCCGCGATATGTTCGCCCGAGGCATGCACCATCGCAATCGCTTCGTCCAAAGTCAGGCCATAGAATTCGCCCGTATTTCCATTGGCGGTCAGGATGTGAACCCCTGCTGCAATGGCCCTATCCACGATTGCCTTTTGACGCAAGGGCGCGATGTCGCCCGCTGAGTCAAACGGTGTGGCCAGAATTCCGGACACACCAGTGAGTGCGTTTTTCAAAGTGTCTATCATCAGTTAATCTCGGGTTCTGAAACGGGTGCGCCAAATTCTGTGGTTAGGAAATCAAAATCGCACCCTTTGTCGGCCTGTTCGATATGCTTTAGGTACATATATCCGTAGCCGCGTTCATATTTTGGTTTAGGTTCAACCCATTGTGCGCGGCGTTCGGCCAATTCTTCATCGGTTAGTTCAACATTCAGTGTGCGATTGGGCACGTCGATCGAAATCATATCGCCCGTTTTGATCAAAGCCAAAGGCCCGCCGACAAACGCTTCGGGGGCGACATGCAGGATACAGGCACCATAGCTTGTTCCGCTCATCCGCGCATCGGACAAGCGCAGCATGTCGCGATACCCGTGTTTCAACAACGCCTTGGGCATCGGCAACATGCCCCATTCTGGCATGCCTGGTCCGCCCTGTGGGCCCGCATTGCGCAGAACCAACACATGATCGGGGGTCATCGGATAATCAACGTCATCGACAATTTTTTTCATTTCGTC
The DNA here is from genome assembly GCA_009920815.1 of Paracoccaceae bacterium. Classification (GTDB taxonomy): domain Bacteria; phylum Pseudomonadota; class Alphaproteobacteria; order Rhodobacterales; family Rhodobacteraceae; genus CAJXSD01. Next base: position 634 of record RFZH01000072.1, on the reverse strand, counting down.
ATAGCTATCGGCCACGATGGCGGGGCCGGTGTGCTTTTGAAACTTTTCCGACATGGCGGCGGGTTTGATGACGGCACCATCGGGGGCAAGATTACCCTTTAACACCGCCAAGGAACCTTCGTGGTAAACGGGGTTTGACAGCGGACGAATGACGTCTTGGTTATAATTCACCGCATCGGCAATTGTCTCGCCCAAAGGTTGCCCGGTAACCGTGATTGCCGACAAATCCAATTTATCGCCCAGCTCTTTCATCAACGCGCGCAGACCGCCCGCGTAAAAGAAATCCTCCATCAGGTATGTGTCCCCTGACGGACGGATATTGGCCAAAACGGGGGTCGTGCGTCCGATTTCGTCCAAATCATCCAATTCCAACGGAATGCCCGCGCGCCGCGCCATCGCGATGAGGTGGATAATCGCGTTTGTCGAACATCCTGTCGCCATGGCAACGGTGACGGCGTTACGTGTGGCCGCGGGGGTGATGATTTTGTCAGGGGTCAAATCTTCCCACACCATATCGACAATGCGCCGTCCACACGCCGCAGACATACGTTGGTGATTTACATCGGGCGCAGGGATCGAGGATGCCCCAGGCAGGCAAAGCCCGAACCCTTCGGCAATCGCGGTCATGGTGGAT
>RFZH01000071.1 GCA_009920815.1 Paracoccaceae bacterium | reverse complement strand
ACTTCACCCGCAGCTGCCTTTTTCGGAGCTTTTACGCGTGGTTTTACACCGTCTGCCATATTAATTTACTCCTTCTAACCTTAGCCGCCGCAGCCGCCGATTGTAACTTTGACTGTTTTGGTCGCACGCGCGAATGAACCGTCAGCCATTTTCGCGATTGCGATAACGTCTTGTGTGCCGGCCAAACGAATACGTGTTGACGCAGATTGTGCGCCCGCCAATTCGCCAAAATTATAGGTTGCAACACCAGGTGTTGGGTTACCGGCTGCCAACAGCATGACTGCGGTTGCGCCAGGTGCTGAAACGTCGATTGGAACTGTGTTCCCGTTTTCGGCAATTTCTGGTGCGCCCAGATCAATGCCACCATCTGTGACTGCTGCGCCGCCTGTAAAGGCTGCGATCGCATCATCTGCCGCCGCATTCACGCGGAACGGTAAAACGGTCAGGGCTACGGCCCCAAGCCCAAGCGCCAATGTATCGCGTCTTGAGAAATCCATTATGCTCTCCTTAGTTAACAAAGCGATTAATCTTTCAAAGTCGAAAGAAACGCCACTACGTCTTCGATTTCTTGTGCGCTTAGCAACGGAGACAGCGGACCAGTTGGCGCCTTACCGGTGTAAGCATCACCCGGACGAATGAAACCATCTACTTTGTAGTAGGCTGGCATAATCGTACCTTCGAAAGTTTTCTTTGAATTGGCCAAAATGCCGCGCAGCTCTGCAACGGACCAGCGATCACCTACGCCGTCCAGAACTGGACCCACTTCGCCATGGAACAATGTATCGGCCCACGCTTCGGATGAATGGCATGCCACACAGTTCCCGCGTTTTTTGGATACGATCACGTCCTTGCCGTTTGCGGGATCCCCTGCAACACCTGTCAAAGATTGTTCTACGGCACCTGCGTCGTCAAACTGAACGTCTGCAGGGGCTGTTTCCGCGAACGCGGCACTGCATAGTGCGACGCTTGCGACAAATGATAGAGTTGTTAGCCTCATAATTCCTCCCATGGCTACCTAAAGTCGGCTACGATAGCTGTTGTATACCGTAGGCTACGAAGCCCACCTAACGCAACAACAAATTCGCAAAAATGAATAAATAGATACATTTTTTTAATTAGCCGCTCTGCGCTCTTCGATCCGACGGGCGTGATATCTCTGAAAATCTTCACCATCTTCAATAAGATACCGCTCTTCTTTTACCCAAGTGAACATGTCCAATGTCGTGGATGGACCAAAGGCGCCAGGCATGACAGCAACCGCCGCTTGGGGGGCAGATAGCCCTTCTTCGACCTCTTGAGGCATGAACATGATCGTCGGTGTGAATAGAATCCCCCACTTGCGCGCCAGCTTACTTTGGGGGCGTTCATCGCCATCAAAATCAACCGCAGTGGTATCGCCATGCAAGTTCAACTGGACCACAAAAAAGTTCTCTTCGATATAATCTGATATCTCGGGCCGCACGAAAACCTCTTCGTGCATTTTCTTGCAATAGATGCACCCACGTTGTTCAAAAAACAGCACAAGCCGTTTGCCTTCGGCGTTTGCTTCTGCCAAATCTTCACGAAGATCTTTGAACGTATCGCGAAGCCAAGGCTGATTGTGCAAACCATCATCGCCAATGTCAGCCGCCCACCCAAGGGTTGCGCTGAACGCCAAGGAAATAACAAAGCTTAGTAATTTTTTCATCTTGCTTGCTCCAAGCTAAATGTTTGTAAACACAGGAAACGTTTCTATCATCCAATTTGCAATTCCATTGACAGAATTGGTCAAAAGCAAAATTGCAAAAATGATCATAAGACCACCCATAAGTTTTTCCACCATGCCAAGGTGACGGCGAAACCGCGCGGCAAACCGTAAAAACGGTTTAATAAAAAAGGCAGCAACCACAAAGGGCAGCGTAAGGCCAATACCAAAGATGAACAACAACCCAACTCCGCGCAGGGCGGTATCTTCGAACGAGGCGGTCATGATCACAGCGGTTAGAACCCCACCTACGCAGGGTGTCCAGCCCGCGGCGAACGCAAGCCCGACGATGTAGGACCCAAGCACAGACATATTGTTCGTGTCGCCGGCGGACACTTGGAATTGACGATTGAGAAAGCCAATTCTTATGACGCCTAAAAAATGTAGACCGATCAGCAGAATAATTGCGGCGGCAGCGTATCTGAATTCATCTTGGTACACTCTAAACGCTTGCGATACCGAAAACGCAGCCGCGCCAAGCAAGACAAACACTGTGATGATCCCTGCCGAAAACATGACCGATGACAGTACAGCTTTGCGCCGAATCCCGTCGGGCAATGCGCCATCGCCGCCCAAGACCGCCATACCCGTTCCCGCCATATAGCTTAGGTAAAACGGGACAATCGGCAAAATACAGGGCGAAAAGAAAACGATAAGCCCCCCTAAAAATGCGCTCCAAAGGGAAACGTCGAACATGGGCTGCAATCCTTGTACTATTCATATATTCATATTATGTTGTTTGAAAGTGAAACCGTCAATCAGGACAACCATGAGATCCTTGTTTTTTTCTATATTGGCGTCTCTTTGGGTGACAAGCACCCCATCTGTGGGCTTCGCAGTCGAGCTGGTTATGGTGGAACGCGAAGGATGCCATTACTGCATCCGGTGGAAAAATGACGTCGGTCCGATTTACCCAAAAACGCAAGCAGGTCAATTTGCACCGCTGCGCATTATTGATATCGACGAAACACGCGCCGATCCGACACCCTACAAGTCGCCAATTATCTATACGCCGACATTCGTATTGATGAATGATGGTGCAGAGGTGTCCCGCATGGAAGGATACGCAAGCGAAGATTTCTTTTGGGGCGTTTTGGAAATGACCCTGGAACGCGAAACAGACTTTGAGGGGACGCAATGACACATCGATATCTTGCACTGATCACCGCGGCGCTATTGCCGTTGACCGCCTCGGCACAAGACGCCTTTGTCGAATATAAATCGTTGGTGCCTGAATTGGCATTGCGTGTTGCGCAAACAGCCATGCAGTCATGCCAAGACGCAGGGTACCAAGTTGGCGTGACGGTAGTCGATCGTTTCGGTCAACCCCAAGCCTATCTGCGTGATCGCTATGCAGGCATGCATGTGTTTGAAACATCGCACCGCAAAGCATGGACAGCGGTCAGCTTTCGCACGTCAACAGGTGATCTTGCGACCGCGACCCAAGCGGGGGAAACCGCCTCTGCGATCCGTCATATCTCGCAGGCTCTTCCGCTTGCGGGTGGCCTGGTCATCTATTCAGGAGACGGCGCGATCGTGGGCGGCGTTGGCGTTTCGGGCGCCCCGGGCCCCGACCTTGACGCAGTCTGCGCCCAAGACGGCATCGACGCGATAGAAGATGACATTGCCTTTTAATCTTTTGCAATTTTGAAAAAAAGGCGTTAGGAACGTGGAAACATAGTTAACTGTGAATAAATGAATTATTGGGTGGATTGAATGGCACTTCCCGTCATTTCTGACGATATGTCAGAAGAAGAACTTGATGCAATCGTCAACAAAGCAACGACGGCGTCAGGGTTTTTAAAGGCCATCAGCCATGAGGGGCGGTTGATGATTTTGTGCCATCTTGTGTCGGGCGAAAAATCGGTAACCGAGCTAGAAGACCTGATTTCTGCGCGGCAAGCGGCTGTATCACAACAGTTATCGCGTCTTCGATTGGAAGGACTGGTCATCCCCCGCCGTGATGGGAAAACGATTTATTATCGCCTTGCCGATGACAAACCAAAACGCGTTCTCGAGGTCGTCTATGATCTTTTCTGTAAGGCGCCAGATTAAGCCAAATCACATGATATTTCTTTCTAGATCACACCAAGTATCCGTAACCCAACCGTGAACGAGGAAAGCCATGTTTGACACCATCACCGACAGTGCAGTTGTCGCAATTATCGGATTAATCGGGGGCATCCTGTTAGGTTTAGCCGCACGTTTTGGACGGTTTTGCACCCTAGGGGCGATAGAGGATCACGCCTATGGTGGCAGCGCGGTCAGGCTTCAGATGTGGGGGGCAAGTATCGGCTTCTCAATCATTTTTAGCTTTGCCCTGATGGCTGCCGGCGTTTTCGATCCGACGCAAACCTTTTATCTTGGCCTTGCATGGAATCCACTTGCGTCTGTGATTGGCGGTTTGATGTTTGGCTATGGGATGGCCCTGTGCGGCAACTGTGGTTACGGGGCACTTGCACGGTTGGGCGGGGGCGATTTACGCGCCTTTATGATTGTGATCGTCATGGGTATTTCTGCCTATGCGGTGATGTCAGGGCCGCTTGCTTGGGTGCGCGTCGCACTGTTCGCCACTGCACCAACGGGCGATAGTGCCGCGACCGGTTTTGCACCGAACATCGCGGCGATGACGGGGCTTTCAACCAGTGTTACAGGCATAATCGTGGGTGGTCTCATCTTGTTCGCGACGCTTGCGACCGCAGGGTTTTGGCGCGAACGCAAGGCAATCATTTGGTCCGCTATTGTGGCGGTCGCAATTTCGAGTGGTTGGCTGGGCACATCCTATATCTCAAACAATGGATTTGATCCGATCATCATTGAATCCCACACCTTCGCAGCCCCTGTAGGGGATACAATTCTTTACGCTATGAACGGCAGTGCGCTGAACATAACTTTTGGGATTGGGTCAGTCATCGGTGTTCTGATCGGAGCCTTTATCGGATCATTGATCAAGGGACATTTCCGCTGGGAAGCCTGCGAAGATCCCCGCGAATTGCGGCGGCAAATCACGGGCGCGACGATTATGGGCGTGGGGGCGGTCTTGGCACTTGGTTGCTCTGTCGGCCAAGGGATTACGGCGTTCAGTGTGTTGGCCTTTAGCGCGCCCGTCACATTTATCGCAATTTATATCGGGGCGCGCATCGGCTTGCGTCAACTGATCGAAGGCTTTGCACCCGCCGAATAAGGCGGGTGACCAATGCTAGATTTTATTTTGGTATTCTGCCAAACGCGCCACATAACGGGCAAGCGTATCGATTTCCAGATTCAAGGCATCCCCAGTTTTTGAATCACCCCAAGTGGTGACCTGTTTGGTATGTGGGATAAGGTTGACGCCAAAGGTGTCGCCCGCCACTTCGTTCACAGTGAGGGATGTGCCATTCAAGGTGACTGAACCTTTTGTCGCAATGAATTTTGCCAAATCCGCGGGCGCCTGAATTGTGATACGGGTGCTGTCGCCTTCATCAGCCATATGGGTGATCTTGGCAACACCATCGACGTGACCTGACACGATATGCCCGCCCAGTTCGTCACCCAATTTCAAAGCACGCTCTAAATTGATACGTTTGCCGACGAACCATTTATTCAGCCCGATATTGGTTTTCGACACGGTTTCCGCGCTAATTTCGACGTCAAACCAATCGGGACCGATTTCAATGACTGTCAAACACACACCGTCACACGCGATTGACGCACCACCGTCAATCGTGTTGGTGTCGTAGCGTGTTTTAATCCGCGCTTTTAAGTCGCCACGCAGCTCTAGATCGATCACTTCGCCGATGTCAGTCACGATTCCGGTAAACATTTTTTAAGATTTCCCCTATTTTTTATTAACCTTGGCCCTATTTTTGCCGAAGTCTATAGATAGATCCATTCTATGACGCCTTTATGGAGCATTTTTTTGCAATGAACAATCTGGGAAACACCAATCGATGCTTTGTGTTTTTGCAGGGCCCGCATGGGCCATTCTTTGCACAGCTTGCGAAGATGTTGCGGCGTACCGGCGCGCGGACCATTCGGGTCGGGTTCAACAAAGGAGACCAAGTATTTTGGTCACCCCATTCCGATTACATCGGTTTTCATGGGCGCCCAGAAACATGGGCCGATACCTTTGGGGACTTGATCCAAACCAATGATGTTACGGATCTTGTTTTATATGGTGACACCCGCGACATCCATGCCCAAGCCATTGCCATTGCAAAAAAACACGGCCTGACTGTGCATGTGTTCGAAGAAGGCTATCTGCGGCCGTATTGGGTCACTTATGAACGTAATGGCGCAAATGGGCATTCACGGCTCATGGATATGTCCGTTCACGAAATGCAAGAAGCGCTAAAGCATTCTGATTTGGAAATGCCCATGCCCCCATCACACTGGGGTGATACGCGCCACCATGTGTTTTATGGGGCGCTGTATCATTGGTTTGTGATGTTTGCCAATCGGCGCTATCCCCATTTCAAACCGCACCGCAACATCACCATTACGCAGGAATTCCAGCTGTATTTGAAGCGCCTGATCATGATGCCCATTCACAGGGTGCATCGATTGTTTACGACGGCGCGGATCACACAGGGTGGCTTTCCCTATCATCTGGTGCTGCTTCAGCTGGAACATGACGCGGCTTTTCAAAATCATTCACCATTTCAATCGATGCGGGAATTCTTGGAAATCACCGTTGAAAATTTTGCAAATCACGCACCGCGCCATCACCAGTTGGTTTTCAAGGCACATCCGCTTGAAGATGGCCGTGCCGCAATTCAAAAGACGTTGAAAACGCTCGCGCAAAAATTTGCGATAGAGGATCGCATTCATTATGTCCGCGGCGGCAAGCTTGCACGTCTTTTGGACGAAGCACGTAGCGCGATCACGGTGAATTCTACAGCCGGTCAACAAGTGCTTTGGCGGGGTATTCCATTAAAAACATTTGGCGATGCGGTTTATGCCAAACCAGAATTTGTATCTGATCTGTCGCAGGTAGATGCGGTGCACACTCTGACCTCACTCACCGGGTTCGAGGCTCTTATTCGCGGGCTTGCGGTCACAACCTATGGCCTTCCGTTTTATGCGGGCTGGGGGCTAACCACTGACCGCCTTAGGGCACCGGATCGACGCAAAACATCAATCGACCTTGCGACGCTGGTTCATCGTGCGCTCATCGATTATCCGCGCTATTTCGATCCCCTCACGAAAACAGCCGCCCCGATTGAAGTGATCTTAGATCGCCTTGCGCAGGATCAAATTCCATCAGCTGGCCCTTTTAATCGCGGCCTTTCAAAGCTTCAGGGCCTCTTTGCATCGGCCCATCCATTCTGGCGATAACGACAACTGTTGCCTTTGCAAATACACACTGCGTCTTGAATCAATCACCTAATTTTGCCGCACGACGCGAACACTCAGCTCTTAGACCGCGTCACGACGACGCCAAATATGCAGAATATCGTCATCAACTGCTTGCGTCTCGTACAATGCAAACCGCGGCGCATTGCGCAGGACATCAATGCCCAAAGCCCCGATTGCTGGGCGCCCTTCGGCCCCGATCACGACGCCCGCACCAAATCCAATAAGCTCATCCACAAGATCGTCCTGCAGCAAAGACGCGGCAAAGCTTCCGCCACCTTCGCAAAATACGCGTGTGATGCCACGCTGCGCAATCTGTGACAGCAAATCTTTTAGACGGTTAGGGATGGGTCATCATCACGGGCGGTGCCCCCGCCCACCAAAACTGCGTCACAACGCGCGCGCATCGCATGCACAACTCGGCGGGACTGTGGCCCCGTAATCCACTGGCTATCCCCACCTGCGGTCGCGATACGACCATCAAAGCTTGTTGCCAACTTTAGGCTGACCCAAGGGCGGCCTTCTGTCTGCGTGAGGAAAAAACCCGCGTGATCTTGGGCCGCCTCGTGACTTAGAACACCTGTCGTCACCTGCACCCCTGCCGCACGCAATGTGGCAAAACCCGCGCCGCTGACCCGTGGATCACGATCCTCTAGCGCTGCGACGACATGCGTGATCCCAGCATCAATCAAAGCCTGCGCACACGGCGGCGTTTTGCCAAAATGCGAACATGGCTCAAGCGTGACATAGGCCGTGGCACCTTGCGATTTAGGTCCCGCCTGCGCGAGGGCACGCGTTTCCGCATGCGGGCGCCCGCCATCCGCTGTCCAGCCGCGACCGACGATATGACCGTCTTTGACAATAACACAGCCTACGGCAGGGTTGGGCCATGTCCGCCCCTGACCGCGCCGCCCCAGCGACAAAGCCAATGCCATAAACCGCGTATGGTCCATTGTGTTATTCGTCGGCTGATTCAGGTGGCCGAAGCTCTGATACGAATTTGTCAAAATCATCCGCGGCTTGGAAGTTTTTATAAACAGACGCAAAACGGACATAAGCGACGGTATCGATACGGGCCAGAGCCTCCATCACGATTTCGCCGATCATTTTTGACTGAATATCGGTTTCGCCCATGCTTTCCAAACGACGAACGATGCCTGAAATCATCTGCTCCATCCGTTCATGTTCGACAGGGCGTTTTTGCAAGGCGATCCGGATCGACCGTTCCAGCTTGTCACGATCAAAATCCTCGCGACGTCCGTTTGATTTGATCACCACCAAATCGCGCAGCTGCACGCGTTCATATGTGGTAAAGCGTCCGCCACATGCCACACAAAACCGACGACGTCGGATTGACACGTGATCCTCGGCTGGACGCGAGTCTTTGACCTGAGTGTCTATATTTCCACAAAATGGACAACGCATTGCTGATCCCTCTTCCACTATATCTGTATCTGCCACTGAATTCTGGGTCTTTTGCCCAGTTATCCACAGGTACTATAGGACAACAACAATGATTTGTGTAGTGGTCAATTTATTACCCCAAATATGCCACAACCTCACGGGTATGAGGTCTATCGCGATGTTCAAATAGATAAATACCTTGCCATGTGCCCAGCGCCAGTTTCCCATCCATAACAGGGATCGTCAGCGATACAGGCAACAATGATGCCTTAATATGCGCAGGCATATCATCAGGCCCCTCGTAGGTGTGGGTTAAATAGGACATCGACGGATCCGTCGTCGGTGGCACAAGACGGGCAAAATAATTTTTTAGATCAACTTGGACTTCTGGGTCCGCATTTTCTTGGATCAGCAAGCTTGCCGAGGTATGGCGAATAAACAGTGTCAAAACACCCGAGCCTTGCACCCAACCCGCAACATCACGGGTGAATTCATACAAACCCTGTCCGCGCGTTAGAATTTCAAAAACAGTGTGCATCTTATGACTTGGCTTTCATAATGATGCAGGTCGTAGACCCAGTGGCATAAAGCTGACCCGTTTCAACATCGATTATCTGTCCGTGTGAAATACCGGTTGAACGGCCAGCGTGATCGACTGTGCCAATCACATCAACAACACGGTCAACCGGGATCGAGCGCACGATGTTCACCTTGAATTCAAGCGTTGTATAAAAGCTACCACGTGGAACTTTGGTCATCACAGCACAGGACATCGCGCTGTCGAGTACGGTGCCATACCAACCGCCGTGAACTGTTCCCATTGGATTGAGCGAAGCAAACTGCGGCGCGCCGGTGAAAACGACCTTACCATCCACGACCTCTTTCAAGCGAAAATTTAATGTCTGCGCGATCGGCGGCGCTGGTAAGTCACCGTTCAATATACCCTTCATGAAATCCAAGCCGCTGTAGTCTAGCATCTGCTCCATAGGCAAAAGACCATAGACATCCTTGGCATAGTGTGGCGCAGACATGGGCAGATCCTTTTGATTATTTGCAATAACTTCCAGAACGATAACGCGCTGTATCAAAATGGAAATGGTCTTTATGATATTTATTGGCACGCGGGCCAAGAACCGTCCCAAACGGGCCACAGGCCGCACGGTGCATTTTGGACAATTCGTCAGACCACTTGGACCCGTTCCAATCACGTAGCACACTAAACGATGTACCGTTTTTCAATTTGAACGCACCAATATCAACTGCGCGCCCGCGGCCATGTTCAGAGATCTTGCCGCCTTTTTGCTTGTTTCGGTTCCGACAGGAATAATGCCCCATGATTTGCAACGAAGCCAATCCGCCACCTTGGGTTCCGATGACTT
>RFZH01000008.1 GCA_009920815.1 Paracoccaceae bacterium | reverse complement strand
ATTACGATCATGCGTTCTGCCATTTCGGCGACTGCGCCCATGTCATGTGTGATCATAATGATTGACGTACCGGTTTGGCGCCGCAAATCCCGCAACAAATCAAAAATCTGCGCCTGAACGGTGACGTCCAAAGCCGTTGTCGGTTCATCCGCGATCAATATTTTTGGGCGGCAGGCCAAGGCAATCGCGATCATGACACGTTGTCGTTGCCCGCCCGACATTTGAAACGGATAATCATCAATCCGAGCTTTGGGATTCGGGATCCGCACAGCATCCAATAATTCGATCGCTGTGGCATGGGCCGCTGTTTTGCTAAGTTTTTGGTGATGGCGTAAAACCTCTGCTATTTGTTCGCCGACGGTAAATACAGGGTTTAATGATGTCATGGGTTCTTGAAAAATCATGGAAATATCATTGCCACGGATTTCACGTAACCGCGCCTCAGACGCTTTGGTTAAATCTTCCCCGTCAAAGATGATTTTGCCCGCGGCAATGCGACCAATTCGATCGGGCAATAGGCCCATGATGGCAAGGGCGGTCATGGATTTTCCACAGCCGGATTCCCCAACAAACGAAATGCTTTCATCATGTTGTAACGTAAAGCTCAGGTCATCAATCACAGGCGCTACACCCGCACGAGTTTTTAATTCAATCCTTAGATTTTCAACTTGTAATAAGGGGGTCATCAGCGCTGCCTTAATTTTGGATTGAGTGCATCGTTAAGGCCATCGCCCACAAGGCTGATAACAAGGACAGACAGAAAAATCGCCAAACCGGGAATTGTCACGGTAAAGCTGCTTTCTAAAATGTACTGACGGTTTGACCCGATAATTTGCCCCCAGCTGATTACATTTGGATCTGTTAGGCCCAAAAACGAAAGCCCCGCTTCGAACAGGATTGCAGAACCAACCATGAGCGCTGATTGTACGATAATGGGCGGCAGGGCATTGGGTAGGATGACATGAAACATAAGCTTTGTATTCGACGTGCCAGATGCTTTACTGGCCATGACGTACTCTAGCTCTCGTATCCGCAAAAATTCCGTCCGCGTGATCCGTGCGACTGCCGTCCAGCTGACCATACCAATCGCAAGCGTGATCATCGGCAGGCTCGCACCAAACAGCGCAACAATTACCATGGAAAATAACAAAGTTGGCAGAACTTGGAAAAATTCGGTGATGCGCATCAAAATTTCTTCGACGAGGCCACGATAGAATCCAGCCAATGCGCCCACGGTAACACCGATCAGCACTGTTACGACAGCTGCAGACAAGCCAATCACCAACGTAACCCGTGCGCCATGTACGATTTGGGCAAACAGATCACGCCCTAGGTAATCAGTCCCCAAGATGAACCCGTCCACACCCGGGGGCGAAAACGGTGACCAAACCATTTCAAATGGATCGGTCGGATAAAGATATGGGCCAAATATTGCGCCGAGTATTATTATGACCAAAACAAATAGCGCAGCAACGGCGGTGTAGTTTTGCAAAAACATACCCCATGCTTCGGCCAGCGGCGATCTTGCGCGAACTGTCGTTTGGTTAGGATCCGTGCTCATTACCGTGCTCTCATTCTTGGGTCGACCATCCGCAATACAAAATCGGTTACAAGGTTGCCAACAATTACGACCAATGCGGAAAAGAAAAGAATGCCCAAAATCGTTGGCGTGTCGCGGGCGAGAATTGATTGAAAAGCAAGCGTCCCAAGCCCGGGCCATGAAAATACTGTTTCGACCAAAACCGCACCTGAAACCACGGCTGAAAATTGTAAACCGGCCAAGGTGATGACCGGTGACAGCGCATTTTTTAGGGCATGTTTGTAGACAACCTGATGATCAGGCAGGCCTTTTGCTTTTGCTGTGCGAACATAGTCGCTGCCCAAAGTTTCAAGCATCGTCGCACGCGCTAAGCGGGAATAGAGCGCCAAAAAAATCGATGCCAAAGAGATCACGGGCAGGACAAGATGCCGAAGCACATCAACAAAATGGACCCATGCGCCGCCTTCGACGGTAACATCACGCATGCCTGCGACTGGAAACCATTGAATGTTTAACGAAAATGTAATCAGCAAAAGAATACCCGTCCAGAAGACGGGCGCGGAATAGCCGAATAAGGCGAAAAATGTCACAAAGTTGGAAAGAACACCATTAGGTCGACGCGCTGAAATCACACCAAGGATCACACCAACAAACATCGCAAGCAGTTGTGCTGTGATGACCAATAAAAGCGTTGCCGGGATGCGCTGTAGTATCAGCTCGGTGACTGGCATGTTGTAATAAAATGAAAAACCCAAATCAAAACTCAACACGCGCCCGATATATGTGCTTAGTTGATAGATAAAGGGTTGGTCCAATCCGTATTCGGCGCGGATTTTCGCCAAGACTTCTGCATCTGCGCCGCCCATCGATTGTGCAATGGTGTCGACCACATCCCCCGGCGCCAAATGAATGAGCGTAAAGTTCAGTACCAACACAGCCAAGAGCAAGATGATCGCGTAAAATATGCGTGTTGCGACACCGCTTAGAAAATCCAACGCTTAAATCCCTAGTCGTAAAGAGGTTACAAAGGTGACCCGCCGTGATTGCGGGTCACCGATTTTTTGGCGTTAATCTTTCAACCAGACGCGATCCATCGGCGAGGATGTTGACCAGATGCCGGTGATCGGCGGATTGCCAATCTTATCAGAATAGAAGGTATGCATCGGAACCGCGTTCAGGTAATAGATCGGGACCTCTTCGTTTACGATCTGTTGGAATTCGGCGTACAGCGCTTTACGCTTCGCTTGGTCATTTTCCTCTGCGGCTTGTGCCAATAATTCGTCAACACGCGCATTCGAATAACCTTGGGTGTTTGACCAAACGCCTTTTGCGATATTCGATGACATGTATGTGCGATTGACGCCGATAACAGGATCGCCCCAGTTATAGACGCTATCCAAGGACATGTCGAAATCCATGGTTCCCATCTTTTTCGCCCAGCTGGGGAAGTCAGGTGTCGCGTTAATTGTCACGTTGATCCCGACTTTCGAGAGCGCTTGTTTGATGTACTCGGTCTGAGGCTTGTATCCAGGGAACGGAACCAATTCGAGAGTGATATCAAATCGTTTGCCACCGTTCATGCCATAACCTGCCTCATCCAACAGCGCATTCGCTTTGTCTACGTCTAGCGCATAGGCATTTACGTCGCCGTTATACAAAGGGCTATCTGGGTGAACCCCTGTCAATGCATCCTTGGCGGTTCCACGCATGACGGCCTTAAGGATAAAGTTCTTATCAATCGCATATGCAATCGCTTGGCGCACGCGTACGTCTTGCAATGGACCGCGCGTCACGTTCATTGCCAACCAGTCGATCGGACCAATGCCCCCATAGCCATCGTTTGACACATTCATGCCCTTGGCTGCGGACATGCGATTTACAATTGTTGGCTGGTTTTCAAAGGTCGACAGGTGAATTTCCCCATTTTCAAGGGCGATGGCCCGCGCTGCGCTGTCGGGAATGATACGCGCTACGATTTTGTCTAGGTAGGGCAGGCCTTGTTCCCAAAACCCGTCATAGCGTTCCATAATGACATGTTCGCCTGGGACAAATTCAACCAACTTGAACGGGCCAGAACCAACAACGTTTTCGTTGTTGCGTGGATGGTTTTTGGGATCTTGTCCATCACCATAGATATGTTCAGGAATAATTGACATCAACTGACCCGACATCGCCAACATCAACGCAGGATGCGGATGGGCAAGGTTTAAAACGGCGGTGTGTTCATCTGGTGTGTCAACAGACGTAACGGGGGAAAACATTGATTTGAATGGATGGAATTCTTGGATGATTTTGACCGAAAAGGCTACATCAGAAGATTTGATGGGTTCACCATCATGGAATGTTGCATTTTCTTGCAGGTGCAGTGTGACTTTTAATCCATCGTCACTGACCTCCCAGCTTTTTGCCAAATAAGGCTGTGGATTCCAGCCTTCGTCATAGCGTAAAGGTGCTGCGAATAATTGGGCACCGACTAGGCCGGTCACGATACCGGATTGTACGGCAGGGTTCAGTACGCGCGGTGTGCTGCCCATTACAGTGACCAATGTGCCGCCCATTTTCGGTGTTTCTTGGGCAACAGCGCCGGTCGCCAAGATTGACGTTATAGCGGTTGCTTTTAGGAAATTCGTAACTACGTGCTTCATTAATATATCCTCCCTAGCGGATCGTGTTCTTTTGAACATTATTATGAAACAAGCGTAGACCAGCCTATTTCCCGTAAAAAACAGATTTAATATATCTCAATCATCGGTTTTTTAGTGTTTTAGGCGTCGGTATCCCAAACTGTTATATTTTCAAATGCTCCGTTGTTTTGTAATGCTTGGCAACGTTCAATGAAGGCTGTTACAATTTTGGGTTGCCGCGCCGCTGTTTGGGTCACAATCCCAAAGCTGTGTGGTTTCGCATATGGTGCGCGAATGGGGATGGATTTATAGCGTGTCATTTCGCCTTCGGCATTTTGGGGTTTGATGTTTAGCACGGTATAGCCGAATCCGCCCGCGACCAAAGCGCGTACAATTTCGGCCGACCGCGAGGTATGTGCAATGTTCGCTTTCACGCCATGCGCATCAAAGAGGCTCAGAAAGTATTCCTTGGTACGCGGCAAATCCAACATGACCATGGGGCGCGGTGCCAGATCTTGGAATGTCACATAGCTTGCCCGAGACAGGGGATCATCCACAGAAATAAGGGCGTAGGGCGGGGCCTTGAATAACGGCAAAAAGGTATGCCCGCTATGGGTTACCTCTTCGTAGGTAAAGGCTAAATCTGCGCGGCCTTCATCCAAAAATTGAATGATAGAGGCCATGTTTCCTTCTAGGACTTGGATGGACATCGACGGAAAATTCACAGTTATGTCACGTAAGATTGGGGGCAAAAACGCGGGCGCTGCGGTCGCATAGCAGGCAATGCGCACCAGACCAGTTGCATCCCCACCAATAGATTGCAATTCAGATTCGAATTGACGGGTTTGATGAATAAAGTTGCGGATCATTTCCAGCGCCTCGATCCCTGATGGGGTGGGTTGAATGCCTTTTGCTGGAGTGCGCACAAACATGTCGTAGTCCAACCCAAATTCAAGTGAATCGATGGCTGCCGTGATCGAAGACTGTGAGATAGCCAATTCATCTGCCGCTTTTGCTATTGATCCCAATCTTCCCGCTGCTTCCACATAGCGCAATTGTTTCAATGTAAAGTGCATGTGATCCATTCCCCTAAAATTTCGGGTTTATTCGACAATTTATACCATTTTTCCACGGTAGCAAAGCTGGCTAGGCTTTCAAGTGATAATTGTAACTTGGAAAAGATCATGTCTGGAACAACGAATTGGCCGCAGGGTCATTGGATGAATTGGCGACATGGGGCGCGTTTACATTAGATGAGCGTTTCGCAGACAAGGTTATCATGCCGGGCCTGATTGAAGGTCATGCCCATTCCATGGAAGGCGCGCTTTGGTCATTTACCTATGTTGGTTGGTTTGATCGCATGGATCCGGATGGCAAGATTTGGTCAGGTGTGAAAACGGTCGACGATGTTGTGGACCGCATGTCCCAGATCAAAAAAACAATGAATGATCCAAACGAACCATTGTTAGGCTGGGGGTTGGATCCAATTTATATGGATAACGTGCGCGTGACCCGTCATGACTTGGATCGTGTCTCAGCAACCAGACCTATTGGGATTTTACATGCATCTGGTCATATTCTGAACGTCAATACCAAAGGGCTTGAGTTGGCGGGTTTGCTAAAGCCTGGTCAAAATCACCCCGGTATTCCTCTTGGGGATGATGGATTGCCAAACGGGGAATTGAAAAGTCCCGAAATCACCATGCCCGCGGGAAAACATGTCGGGATGGATCGCGCGTTCTTGGCGGCGGATGCAGAAGGTTTGCGCAATTATGGGCGCTTGTGTGTTCGGGCGGGTGTCACAACATCCTCTGACCTTGGGCAACAATTGAACGATGATTTGGTCGGCTTATTTGAAACTGTCACGGGGCAGGCGGATTATCCCGTTTGTTTGGTTGCGTTTTGTATTAACCTTGGGAAATCACCGGCTGAATTGGTGGACTATACCGCCTCGTTGAAAGATCGGTCAACACAACGTCTAGAATTGGGTAAGATCAAGGTGATCGCCGACGGTTCAATCCAAGGATTTTCTGCGCGGCTGCAATGGCCCGGGTATTATAATGGTGCGCCTAACGGTCTTTGGTACATCGCACCTGATCAAATGGCAGACATTTATCAACGCGCTTTGGCAGCGGGGGTTCAGGTGCACACGCACACAAACGGAGACGAGGCAACGCAACTTGCCATTGAAACCCTTGAAGGGGCGTTGCGTAAACATCCCGATTTTGACCATCGTTTCACTTTGCAACACTGCCAATTGGCGTCTGAGGCGCAATTTCGTAAAATGGGACGGCTGGGGATGTGCGTGAACTTGTTTGCCAATCACCATTTTTATTGGGGGGACGAACATTTTGCCCTGACCGTTGGGCCCGAACGGGCAGAGCGTATGAATGCCTGCCGCACGGCGCTTGATCAAGGCGTTCCCATGACGATCCACTCGGATGCGCCAGTGACGCCGCTTGGCCCGTTGTTTACCGCTGGGGCAGCCGCATCACGCCGAACCGCCTCGGGCCGGGTTCAAGGCGAACACCAGCGTATCAGCGTCAAAGAAGCGCTTTATGCCGTAACCATGGGCGCTGCGATCACGATGAAGATGGATGATCAAATTGGATCGATTGAAATTGGCAAGCGCGCAGATTTCGCCGTGTTGTATGATGATCCTACTGAGGCTGATCCTGATACCCTAAAAGAGGTTCGAGTCTGGGGCACTGTACAGGGTGGCCGTATTTTTGAGGCAGCTACAATATAATGAAAATACCCGTTACAGTGATTGGTGGATATCTGGGGGCGGGTAAAACCACCTTAATCAACCACATGCTGCGCAGTGCAAATGGTCTTAGGTTGGCAATTCTGGTAAATGAATTTGGTGATCTTGCCATTGATCAGGACCTGATCGAAGCACAAAATGATGGCGTGATGGCAATCTCTGGCGGCTGCGTGTGTTGTGCCTACGGCAATGACATGATCGGCGCCCTGGAAGACATGCGTGACGCAACACCCGCATTCGATCATATCTTGATTGAAGCCTCTGGCGTTGCCTTGCCTGCGTCGATCATGACGACTGTTGGAATGGTTTATGGATTACGCCCAGATGCAACGATCGTTTTGGCAGATGTTGAACAAATCCGCAAAAATGCTAGACACAAGTTCTTGCACGACACGATTTTGGCACAGCTTGAACAGGCTGACCTTTTGTTGCTGACAAAAACCGATTTGGTCGACGCATCCGTGGTAGAGGACGTGAAAGACTGGCTTTCCACGGTTGCGCCAATCGCACGATCCTTGCCGATCGCAAATGGAGAGATTGCGCTTGAAGCATTGATTGGCGCAATCCCGTTTGCGCAGCGTCGGCCAATGGAAAACGTTACCCATAAATCGGTATTCGACAGCATAGTTATAACGCCAGATCACAATATCGATCCGCAGGCATTGGGCGAAGCCTTTGCTAACGATCCCACGATCACACGTGCTAAAGGGTTCGTGCAAACGGCCACTGGAACGGCCTTAATCCACGTCGTTGGATCCAGATATGCATTTGATCTTTTGGATGATCACCATTCTTTGGGCGTTGTCTGTATTGGAATCAAAGGGGAATTTGATCCGTCTAATGCCGAAAAACACATGCGACACGCCGAAAGAACGGATGCTTAAGGTTCCAATACTGGATGTATAATTTGCAATCCCTATTGGCCATTTAGTTAAATTTGAATTGGGCCATCAATCATCGGTTTTCCATTTTTTCGGTGACGGGAAATTAACCTTTTTTGGAGTTTTGTAGAAGGGATATGTGCTGCGGATAAGGCGGTGACCGCATTGGATTGCAGGTTTGGAAAAATCTCTAAAATTTCCAATCGTGCATCCTCTGGAACAGACCTTAGTGCTTCGGGGCCGGTGAAAAGGCTTTCAGATGGACAGCCTTCGGCAATAACGATTTCATGTTTATCAAACAGTAGATGGAAATATTCAACCTCTGTCACATCATAATCGACGTAGATCCTATCGAGTTCTGTAAGTCGAATTGCGGAAATGAGGACCGCATTTTTGCCAAACATTCGGCCTGCGATATTGGACGTAACAAGCATGCGATGATGACGCGATACCAATAAATCGCGTTGTGGGAACTCTCCACCCAATGCGCCTGCACAAATACGGACCGGATAAAGATGAGAGTTTGCTTCAAGTTCGTTTTTTAGAAAAGTCTTTTTGCCGATCCACCTAAGTCTTGCGGGTATTGAACCTAGTATTGAAACCATGTCGCCGACACATAGATTTTCTATTGCAAGTTCGCCATTTGGGGTGTCGATCAAGGTCCCAGACGTAAAGCAAACGACTGCTAGGTTTATATTGTCAATATAGACTTCGTCATTCGCAGGATATGAAAACCCATAATCAATCGGTATTTGTATCTTGGTTACATTTCCGGTCAGCAATAAGGATTTAGTCGCAAAGTTATTACCGCTATTGAGAGCGAGATCGAACGAGAGTGTCGAGAATTTGCCAAACAAGTTGCCCAAGAATTTATCGGGCGCGATAAGATATTCGTCATTACTTGTAGAGTCGTTATGATAAATCCCACCAGTGCCATCGACGCCAGAACTTGCGTTGAATTTTGCCGAGCCGTGCGAGAACGTCCAACCATCAATATCGATATTGAAGTCGCTGTTTACCTTTTTAGCCAAAATGCGTCTCCCCTAACGCTATGGCGGCGTTTTTTGTAAATTTAAAGACGTTTACTTGAACACATTACAAAAAATATGTTCGACGTTTTCCCATCCCCAATTGCGAAAAAATCACCCCGTGGTTTTTTAGCTTACCGTGCAATATTCGCATTTTACCTGATAATGCAGCATAGATTACAATTTGCACGAAATCAATCAATAGTTGTGTGATCCATGATAAATTACCTAATTTGTTGAGATTTTGAACATATAACGCGCGATAACGACGTGCTCGGGCATGTGGGTACTTTCTTTTTTTTCTGCAAGCGCGTAAGCTTTGCCGCAGTGCTGCAATTCTGGGAGGCTGTCGTGGCAGAAGGCGATAAACCATTACTCATTAAACGATATGCAAGCCGCCGTTTGTATAACACTGAAACTAGTGACTATGTCACGCTTGAAGATATTGCAGGGTTCATTCGAGACGGTCGTGACGTACAGATTGTTGATCTTAAATCTGGTGACGATCTTACACGGCAATATTTGTTGCAAATTATTGCAGAACACGAAAGCCGCGGTGAAAATGTTCTGCCCGTTAATGTCCTGAATGACTTGGTTCGGACCTACACGACGCAGGCCAGCTCTGTCGTTCCTGAATTTTTAGCGATGTCATTTGACATGTTGCGCGATGGACAATCCAAGATGATGGAAAACATGACAAGCATAAACCCACTGGCGTCTATGCCAGGGTTTGAGGCAATGCAAGCGCAGCAAAAGGCGTTTATGGATGCATGGTCCAGTGGATTTGGATCGTGGGGTACTGCCAAACCCAATGATGCGTCCTCTAAGACTAGCGCGGATGATTTAGAAGGCATCAAACAACAGCTTGCTGATTTACAAGACAAGCTGTCCAAGATGGCCAAATAATCAAATACCAAACCTGTCGCGTAAACTATACCACGTCATGGCTAAGACCAATAAAGGTGTCTTGGCGATTGAACCGCCCGGAAAGGGCAGGCAGGGCACTTGTGCCATGGCATCAAAGCCAGTGCTGTCCCCGTGAATCGCATTTGCAATCAATTGTCCTGCCTGTGTTGCGGTGCCCACGCCATGACCCGAATAGCCTGATGCAGACCATTCACCTTGGCCCAGTCGGCTAAAAAACGGCATTCGTCGCATGGTTATCCCAAGCGTCCCACCCCATGCATAATCGATTTTGACGTCTTTCAACTGTGGAAAGATTTCCAGCATCGGCTTGCGAACTGTTTGGGCAATGTCTTTTGGAAAACGATAACTATAGTTTTCACCACCGCCAAATAACAGCCGTCCATCATGAGAGAGGCGAAAATAATTGACCACAAATTTTGAATCCGCGACAGCAATATCTTTGGCAAGCACATCGTTAATCGCGTCCCCCAAAGGCTCAGTCGCCGCGATAAAGTTGTTGATTGGCATGACCCTAGATGCAGTTTTGCGTTCAAGATTACCCAAATATCCGTTGCCTGCATAAACAACGTGTTTCGCGCTGACCGAACCTTTATCTGTTTGCACCTGATGCACGCCATGTGCGGCACGAACAGCGTGGACATAGCTTTGTTCGTAAAAACGCACACCAAGATCAATGGCAGCTTTGGCCATTCCTAGGACAAAACGTAGAGGATGCAGATGGGCAGATTTCTGATCAATTAGGCCACCGTGATAGGCGGGGCTGGGGCAAAGTGCATGGCCCGCGTCGCGATCAAGCGCATGGATATGATCACCACCATATCGCATGTTCAAAAAATCTGCATAGTTGCGCAGGTCGTTTGCGTCGGATTTTGTGTTGCCCAAATAGGCAATGCCGGGCTTTAGATAGCAACCAATATCGTGCGCCGCGATCAGATCTTTGACAAGGTCCTGCGCCGCAAGGCCCATTTGCCACAGCAGATCTGCATTTTGATCCCCGATTAAACTGATCAGGTCACGTTGATCCATTCGCTGGCCCATGCCCAATTGTCCACCGTTACGACCCGATGCGCCAAACCCGATACGCTGCGCATCTAGGACAACGCAGTCATAGCCAAGTTTCGCAAGGTGCAGCGCAGCTGAGACCCCTGTAAACCCTGCACCGATGATGCATACATCTGCCTGTGTTTGTCCATTAAGCGGAGCAAAGGGCGGCAAAGGGGACGCAGTGGCGGCATACCAACTGGACGGGTAGTGCCCGCGTTTGTCGTTGCTGAATAAAAGGTTCATACGTTTAACAATAGATGTTCACGTTCCCACGGGCTGATCACTTGCAAGAACTCTTCGTATTCGGTGCGTTTAACAATCGAATAAACGCGTGCAAATTCAGGTCCCAAGATCTCATGCAATTCTTTGGCGTCTTCGAACAGATCAAGCGCGTCACCCATGACGCGGGGTACGTCCTCTTCGCCTTCGTATGCATCACCCTTATATTGCTTGGACGGCCAGATTTCGTTCACCATCCCCAAATACCCACAGGCCAATGATGCCGCAATACAAAGGTACGGGTTGCAATCCATGCCCGCCAAACGGTTTTCAACACGACGCGCCTTCGCATCCGACAACGGGATGCGAATACCGGTTGTGCGGTTATCGCGCCCCCATTCTAGGTTCACAGGTGCTGCGTGATTGCGCACATAGCGACGATAAGAATTCACATATGGCGCCATAATTGCGATTGCCGCGGGCAGATATTTTTGCAGACCACCGATGAAGTGGAAAAATAGATCTGTTTCGCCACCCTGCGGGCCTGAAAACGCATTTAAACCGGTTTCGATATCGATGATCGAATGATGAATATGCATCGCGCTGCCCGGTTCATCTTCGATCGGTTTTGCCATGAACGTCGCAAAACAATCGTGACGCAATGCTGCTTCACGGATAAGGCGTTTGAAATAGAACACTTCGTCCGCCAATTTGACGGGGCTTCCATGTCTTAGATTAATTTCCAACTGGCCTGCGCCACCCTCTTGGGTGATGCCATCGATTTCAAATCCCTGTGCTTCGGCGAAATCGTAAATGTCGTCGATAACGGGTCCGAATTCGTCCACAGCAGTCATTGAATACGCCTGTCGCGCGGCAGCTGGGCGACCCGAACGGCCCATCATTGCCTCGATCGGTTTTGCGGGATCAATGTTGCGCGCGACCAGATAAAATTCCATTTCAGGCGCAACAATAGGTTTCCAGCCTTTCGCATGATAAAGGTCTACAACACTCTTTAATACGTTTCGAGGTGCAAAAGGCACCGGATTGCCCTTGCGATCAAATGCGTCATGAATGACCTGGATTGTCCAGTCACCCGTCCAAGGCGCAGCAGTTGCGGTTGAAATATCGGGTTTTAGGATCATGTCGCGTTCGATGAACCCTTCTGCACCTGCCGCTTCGCCCCAATCACCCGAAATCGTTTGATAAAAGATTGAGTCAGGTAAATGAAAGCTGCTTTGCCTTGCATATTTGGTCGCAGGCACAGCTTTGCCACGCGCAATTCCAGGCAAGTCGGAAATAATACATTCAACTTCGTCGAGTTTGCGGCCCTCTAAATAGGCGCGCGCTGCTTCTGGTAAAGTGGCGACAAGGTCGTTTAGTTCGCTCATGATGTGCTCGCTTGTTTTGTTAACGCCGCGGCGATCATATCAGCCATGGGCGCGCTTGATGTTGGTTTGTTCAAGCGGTTTGCCGCAGACATCAGCATATTGGGGTCCAATTTGCCTTTGCCACGGTGTTCGATAAGCCCCTCAATCACTTCGCTGTCAAATTCGGGGTGTGGTTGCATGGTTAATACGTGATCGCCATACGCCAATATTGCATTTTGACAGAAATCGTTACTCGCCAAGACACGGGCATTTTCAGGTAAAGTAATAACCTGATCTTGATGCCACGCGTTTAACGCCACTGTTTGGTCGCCCAAGTTATATTCGGTTAAGCCTACGCTCCACCCGCCTTTGAATTTCTCGACATGCCCCCCCAAAGCTTGGGCGATGATTTGATGGCCAAAACATATGCCCACCAATGGCACTTTGGCCGCATAAATATCTCGGATCAAATTTTCCAGAGGTTTGATAAAGGGATGATCCTCGTAAACGCCGTGGCGTGATCCGCTAATCAGCCAAGCATCTGCATCATGCGGGCCGTTTGGAAACTCCATATCGACCACGTCAAAGCGTACAAAATCAAACCCGCGATTGCCCAAAAGACGTTTGAACATTGCATCATAATCGCCATTTTTTGCGATAATTTCATCGGGTGCGTGACCCGTCATTAAAATACCAATTTTCATTTGGCAGTCCTTGTTGACACTGGTCCCAGTTTACACTGTTTCCAGATATACTTTCCAGTGGTCTGATGCGGCAATGTCGCGAAGCCGCTCAAGTTCTTGTTCTTTGGTCAAACAATAATTTTCAATAAGCTGCCGTGGCAAAATTTGCGCGACCAAAGGATCTGAACGAAACATCTCGATTGCTGTCGCCCAATCCGTTGGCAGGCGTGGTACATCATGTTCATAGGCATTGCCCTGGATCGGGGCAGGGGGCGCAAATTTTTGTTCGATGCCGTTAAGGGCTGCCCCTAAAACAAGGCTAAACATAAGATACGGGTTGATATCGCCACAGGCGACGCGGTGTTCGATCCGTCGCGCCTTTGGATTGCCCGCTGGGATCCTAAGTGCGGCCGTTCGGTTTTCGTATCCCCAAGACACGCCCGTCGGCGCATGTGATCCGGGCGTCAGGCGTTGATAGCTATTGCCGTGCGGCGCAAAGACCAAGGTTGATGCCGGCATTGCCGCCAAGCATCCCGCGACGGCATGGCGCAAACTGTCCGTACCGTAAGCCGAGCCATCGTCAAAGATATTGTTGCCATTTTGATCCGTGATTGAGAAATGCATATGCATGCCATTTCCCGCCTCGCTCTGAAATGGTTTTGCCATGAAGGTGGCCGCCATGCCATGTTTGCGGGCTAGTCCACGCACCAATGCCTTGAACATCCAAGTGTCATCAGCGACGCGCATTGCATCGGTATGGTTCAGATTGATTTCAAACTGACCTAGACCCGCTTCGGAAATTGCGGTTTGAGCATCAATCCCCATGTCTGCACAGGCCTGATACAGGTCTGTAAAATACTCATCAAACGCGTCAAGTTGGCGCAATGACATATAGGCATGGCCTTGAACGGGTCGACCGCTTAATGGATTTATGGGGGGCGCAAGGTGATCGCCGCTATCATCCACCAGATAGAATTCCAATTCAGTTGCCGCCGTGACTGACCATCCATGCCCAGCGTACCTTTTCAACACGGCCGCCAAGGCGTGACGTGGGTCGCCCGCAAATGGTGAGCCATCCTCGCAGTACATCCACATAGGGACAAAAAAAGTTGGTGCCCCAAGCCACGGCATGGGCACAACCCCGCGTTCAGTCGGCAATAGAATTCCGTCTTGGTCGCCGCTGTCAAAAACAAGGGGGGATTTTTTGATGTCTGCGCCCCACACATCAACGTTCATCACGGATAAAGGGAGACGCACTAAGCCGTCGTTTAGTTTTGCATAGTCGCTAATGGGTAGCCGTTTGCCCCGCATCTGCCCGTTCAGGTCGCATCCGGCGACCCGAAACGTTAGGAATTGGTCGAGTTCCATGGTATCCTCTGGAAAATAATTTGATCAAATTATTGCGCCCGCGGATGTCTTTGTCTACTCCTAATAATGGTGACCTTACGTTAATTTAGCGAATGAGATTAAGTCTAAAGCGTAATTTCGCACGCGACTCTTGTGGTAAATGTCTATTTAACCTTTTGTTAACAAGTCCAAAAATCGTAATCACGATCAAGACCAAGACAATAAAATACCCTGCTAAAATAGGATAGGGGATAAAGGGGTTAAACGTCTTGTCAGCAAAGTAATTCGCGTAATACAACGCATCCCCTTTTTGCTGAATGGCGGGAAAGCCGGAAAAGAACACCAACGTTGTCGCATGAAACAAAAAAATGGCTTCGTTCGTATAAGCAGGCCAAGCAAGCCGCAACATTGTGGGCCAAGTAATCCTCCGAAACCGTGCCCATCCCGTCAGGCCATAGGCATCGGCTGCCTCGATATCGCCTTTGGGAATTGAAAGGTAGGCACCATAAAATATCTCTCCGCTATAGGCTGCTGTGTTCAGAAAGAGGACCACCAAAGCGCCCAACCACGCGGCTGTGAAAACACCGAAAAAGTCTATGTGGGCTTTCAAGCTGAGAAATAGGAAATAAGCAAAAAAGAACTGAATAAACAGGGGGGACCCACGAAAGACAAAAATGAACCAGTCAGACGCTTTGCGAATGACGACATTGCGTGATGCTTTGCCCATGGCCACCGCCGTGGCCAAGAAAAAGCCAGAGATCAGGGCCAAAATCCCGAAATAAATGTTCCATATCATACCCGAGCCAATCAAAGTGAATTGATGACAAAGGGTGAAATCACTGCGTGGCAATAGCCGTTCGCCAATTCCCACAGAGCGCAGTCCGTAATCGGCGATGATGTCCCAACAGCTCATGCGTTTGCCTTTCGTTGTGCTTCGCCACCTGCGGTGGCTTGTCCAAATGTCAGACGCGCCATGACGCGATCCAAGACCAATTCAGAAAGTTTCGTAAACCCAAGGTAAAACACCAACAGCATCAGGAAATACCACATCCGCCAATCGCCGTGGGGGTAATCGGTAAAGCGGGATGTTTTTGTTCCGCCCAATTCACGGGCCCAATAAACAATGTCCTCGATGCCCAACAAAAACAGCAAAGGCGTCGCTTTGATTAATACCATCCAAAGATTTCCCAAACCCGGCAACGCATAGACCCACATTTGCGGCACGATGATCCGCCAAAATGTTTGGCGTCGTGACATGCCATAAGCGGCGGCTGTTTCAATCTGTGCTTTGGGGACTGCAGTCATGGCGCCATACAGTACGTTCGCTGCAAATGCGCCAAAAACAATTGCAAAGGTCAAAACGGCAAGAGCGAAGCCATATACTTCGTGTATCCATTGCGGCGATGTGCCCAGTGGCAATTTTGCGGCTTGGCAGACGACAAAATCGTTGCCTTGCCATATCGCGTCTGTCCAGTCTGGGCATTTAATCTTGTGACGTATAAATTCCAAACCCTGGTCGAGTGCGATTACAAAGAACAAGAAAAACGCAATATCAGGAACCCCGCGCACGACCGAAATATAACCGCGTCCAAAGACCGAAATTACGAAAAACCGTGAGCGCGCGGCAACGGCACCCCCAAAACCAAACAGCAGGGCCGTAGGCGCAGTGATTGCCAGTAAAAGCAAAACAGTGCCGAACGAGATATATAACCCCATATGCTTGCCCGTGGTAAGATAACACAACATCCATTGAAAATCACCAAGGGTGTCTGGGTTGGTACAGAAATCAAACATCGGGTTGCATCCTCATGGTCGTATTCTGGTGAAATTGAATGGTGTGCTGTATGCACAACGCGGTTGGCCCAAAACTAGGTCACTGGCTGTCTTGGCCGCTATGGGCGCGTTGGTGACACCACCGTGCATCGCCAAACTTATGAGATTTTCATAGTGACCCACCCGTCCAATTTGCGGGCGCCCTCCATAGGGCAAAACGCGTTTGCCGATCGTAAAGCGATCGATCACGAGCTTTTCCATGCCAACGGCATCAAGATCAAAGGCGGTTTCTACCGCCGCACAAAGGCTTTGCACGGCGCGTTCATAATCAATACCTGATGTTTGATGCTGGTCAAAGGCCCCGCCAATCAACAGTGAACCATCGCGGCATTGTCGAACGTGATAGTCCATGCCCATGATCATAGTTGTAAGAAATTTTTGCACTGGCTGAGTGCGAACAATCAGTCCAAATGACTGATCCAGCGCGTACTCGACCCCAACACTGTGCAATATGTCAGGTGATCCGTGCCCCGCCGCAAGGATGACATGATCAGCGGCAATTGGACCTTGATCCGTCATAACCGCTTTTATCTGCGATCCATGCGGGATTAACGCGTGAACCTGTGCGATGACTTTTGTCGCGCCGGATCTTTCTAACAGATGATGAGCGGCAAGCTCAGTTTCCACCGCAACTTCGCCCTGAGTGAAAAGCGCCAAATCAGGTGCGCCGCGAAACAATGAGAGATGCTCTAAAATTTGTGCCCGCTCTACAAGTGCGATGGGATAGCCCCAATCAGCATGATGGGCCTGTGCCGTTTTCATTGCGTCATCTGATAGATCAAAGACCAAACTGGGCGAGATTTGCGCCGCAAGCTTTGGCAGCTCATCAATCAGATCATGCCACATCAATCGTGATGCGTTGCGGAAATTGAAATACTCTTCATCATTATCAGTGTGCGCATTCACCCATCCCCACGATGCACCGCTTGCCGTTGCGCCACTTGCGATCGGGTGTGCCGCGATCGACACAATCTCATAGTCAGGAGCCGCGCGCGCAAGAGTATACGCAGTGCATGCGCCAATGATGCCTTGGCCGATTATGATGATTTTTTTTGACATTTTTTTTGGTTTGGGGGGCACTTTGGGCCCCCCAATTAGGATCAGCTTAGAACGGTTCGCCGATACCGTGCTTTGCGATCAAAGCATTCAATGTGCCGTCTGCTTTCATTGACTCGATCGCTGCGGTGAATTTATCACGCAGTTCTGTATCTGACTTGCGGATACCCATGCCAACACCACCACCGATCAGGACGTTTTGTTCCAACATGACCAAATCGCCACCTTCTGCTGCGATTGGTTCCAGATATGCACGGTCCGCCAAGACCGCATCCGCTTCGCCATTGCGAACAGCTGCGATTGTTTCTTCTGGTGTTGCAAATTCGATCAATGTTGCACCAGATTGCGCGATATAGCTTGCTTGGATTGTGCTTGCTTGTGCTGCGATTACGCCGTTTGCAACGTCAACACCTTCGGACATCGCCAAATAAGCAGATGGATCAGGTTGTGTGTAATTTGTAGTAAAGTCGATTTTTTCTTTGCGTTCGTCAGTAATCGACATGCCTGCGATGATGGTGTCATAGTTTCCAGATACCAAGTTCGGGATGATGCTGTCCCAATCGTTTGTGACCCATTCACATGTCAATTCGGCACGTGCGCAAAGTTCGTCGCCCAATTCACGCTCGAAACCAGCAACTTCGCCTTTGTCATCGATGTAGTTGTATGGAGGGTAGGCGCCCTCGGTGCCCATGCGGACCACAGAATGGCCGCCTGCGATTGCAAAGCCTGCGCTCAGCGCAAGAATTGTAGTTCCTAGGATTAGTTTTTTCATGGTCTTCTCCCCAAAAAAGGCGTCCTCACGCCTGTGTTGAACTTAAGAATTGCTGTAATCTTTCAGATTTTGGCTGCCCGAACAATGCCTCTGGCGCGCCTTCCTCTTCTATGCGGCCCTGGTGCAGGAACACCACATGATCTGATACATCTGCCGCCATTTTCATGTCATGCGTTACGATCAACATTGTGCGTCCCTCAGCGGCGAGGTCCTTGATCACGCGGATCACCTCTTGCTCTAACTCTGGATCAAGCGCTGATGTGGGTTCATCAAAGAGCAATGCTTGCGGTTCCATACAAAGCCCACGTGCGATTGCTGCGCGCTGTTGTTGTCCACCCGACAACTGGGCGGGATAGACATCGCATTTATCGCCGATCCCAACCTTTTCCAGATATCCGCGCGCGGCAGCTTCGACTTCGTCTTTGGGCCGCCCGAGAACTGTGACAGGCGCCTCCATAACATTTTCCAGTATCGTCATATGCGCCCACAGGTTAAATTGTTGGAAAACCATCGACAAATTTGTGCGGATGCGCATGACTTGCGCGCGATCTGATGGAACGCGATCGCGCCCTGACGTTTTCCAAAGGACTGGTTCGCCGTTAAACAGGATCTCACCTTTTTGGCTGTCTTCAAGCAGATTACAGCACCGCAACAAAGTTGATTTTCCTGAACCTGACGAACCGATGAGCGATACGACATCCCCGCGCTGGGCACGAATATCTACACCCTTTAATACTTCCAAGTTTCCATAGGCTTTGTGCAGTCCTCGGATCTCTATGACGGGTGTATTTTGCGACACGTGATTCCCTGTTTTTTGTTTTTGTTTGATCAAATAGGTCTGAAATTTTGTCAGTTTGCAATGTTCAAAGACGCCTAAAACGCCAAGTTTTTGGACAAATGGCTGGTTTAATCGAACATTTTGTCAGGTGACGTTGGGGAAGGAACCGAAAAATAATGCGCGGTATCGATGTGCACAAAACCCTTTAGCCGCAGGGATGATTTATCCGCTCCATCCAAGGTTTCATAGGCGCGTAGGACGGCATCGGCGACCCCCTTTGGATCAAAGCGCAAGGCGCAAATATAGGGCAGTCCGGGTGTGGGTTCCGTATGTGCCAAAATCCGTAAATCATTAAAATCGTCGGTCATATTGCAGATCAAAGCAAAGGTTTGCGCATCCACGCCACAAAAATCGGCAGTGCCAGATAAAACTGCCCGCATCGAGTTTATGTGTGCACCAGTTTTAACGGCTGCTTTCGGCGCTATCGCGTGTTTGGATAAAAACGAGATCGGTGCTGCCCATCCAGATTGTGACAGGCTTTCGTTATAGGCAATCGTTTTACCATCCAACTGCGCAAGGTCTGTGATGTTCTCGCGACTAAGCAAGACGCTATTGTAAAACCCCGGGGGGCATCCCTTTAGGCCAAAGTCGGGTGTAATCACATATTTCACCTGATCGCGCAGACGCGTTCTAAATGGCATGCCACATGTTTGGCCCAACACCAGATCAGGCGACGTCCACATCGACCACAGATCGTCCTGACGCGTCAGATGTGTTGGCCCCATTTTCAATTCGGTCTGAATAAGACGCCAAAACCGATCTGTTGTGTTCCGCAGATGGGCGAAATCATACATCGGTAAAGTGGCGATCATTTCATCACACGCTGGCGGGCGGTCGCGCTTTCGACATCTGTGATGCCCAAAAGGTTTGCGACAAGACGGATGACGGCATCTTCGTCCGCATCGCGGGCACCGTCGGCCAGCGCGATGGACCAAAGCGCCTCGATCACGCCAATACGGTGGTCATAAGGCACCGCGTCTTTCAATGCGCGCGTAAAGCGTACAGTATCTGGAGCCTCTTGTTCCAAAGTCTCGGCGCTTTTGCGCAGCTGTGCCGCACGGGCTGAATCAAAGCCGTAGCGCGTCATCATCACCTTATCGATTTGTGCAATTTCGGATGGCGCATAGTTTTCATCAGATCTTGCCACACGAACCAAGAGCGCACATAGCGCAAGTTGCGCATCCTCGGTGGTCAAAGGGGCGGGCGCAGGAGCCAAAAGGGATTTTAGAAAGGTACCAAACATTATCCGTCGTACCCTTCAACAATGACCAAATCGCCGCTTGATACGGTTTGACGGATCGACAGCGCATGTTGATATTCAGGGCTATTGTAACACGCTTTTGCTGTTTCCAAGTCTTTGAATTCGATGACGACGGTACGCGGGCGCGATGAGCCTTCTAAAATTTCCTGAACGCCACCGCGAACCACAAACTTTGCGCCATATTTTGCGAATGCGACTGCGTTTGCTGCGCGGTAGTCTTCGTAAACTTTTGGGTCATCAACGGTGACATGGGCCACCCAATACGCCTTTGGCATGGTCAATCCTTTTTCGTTAATCGCGCGAAACATTTTGACAGACGCGCAAGTTCATCATGCAATCCATAGGGCGCGTTGACAATAAACAATCCCGATCCAATCATGCGATGGCCCTGACGCGCGGGTGGAAACCCGACGCGATGATCTATACCATCCGGAAAGGCCCGTTTCAATTTATGTACCATTTGGGAATAGCCGCCGTCTATCAACACCGGATACCAAAGGACAATCGTGCCAACGTGGTTTCGGCAATTTTCGGCGATCCGGGGTAATGATTGGCACTGTGATCAGAGGCCACCTTATGCAAGGCTTTTGCATAAGGGTGATCCGCGTCAAACCATGCGGCGATATCGGGGCGTTGAATGCCCTGAGCGGCTTCGCCGGTTTTAAGTGCCTCGGTCGCAGTTAAATCATAAACCGCGCGACCAGAATGCGTTTCAATATAGGAAATCGGTTTATCTTTGCGCGTCATATATGCCAAAATCCACGCCAGAACGGCATGTTTTTGGACATCAGCTAGATTTCCCGCATGATAAATATGTTGATAAGACAGCATCAGAGTTTCCAGCCGGTCGCGCGTTCATTATCAAACATAGGCCATACATTCGGCGCGGCAAGGTGCATATTACACACCGCGCCTGATGTCCCCATTATACCAGCCGTTCGTCGCTTTTTGCGGCGCGAACAAAATCTTTGAACAAGGGGTGCGGGTCAAAAGGTTTGGATTTCAGTTCGGGATGGAATTGAACACCAATAAACCAAGGGTGATCGACCCATTCAACGATTTCAGGCAAGCTGCCGTCAGGCGACATGCCCGAAAAACGCAAACCTGCTTTTTCCAATTGATCGCGATATTTGATCGCAACTTCATACCGATGACGATGGCGTTCTTCGATGTCACAGGTGCCGTACACTTCGGCCACTTTGGACCCTTCGGCCAAGGTTGCGGAATAGGCACCCAAACGCATGGTGCCACCTTTGTCATCGCCCACGCTGCGTTCAACCGTTTTATTGCCCTGCACCCATTCTTTCAAATGGTATACAACTGGCTCAAACCGTTTTTTACCAGCCTCATGGTCAAACTCTTCCGATCCCGCATCAGTCAAACCTGCCACGTTGCGCGCGGCTTCGATTACGGCCATTTGCATGCCTAGGCAAATGCCAAGATACGGCACTTTGTGTTCACGCGCGAATTGTGCCGCTTTGATTTTGCCTTCGGTGCCACGTTCGCCAAAGCCACCGGGGACCAAAATTGCGTTAAACCCTTGCAAGTAAACGGCAGGGTCTTCTTTATCGAAAATTTCGGCATCGACCCATTCGATATTGACCTTGACACGGTTGGCCATCCCGCCATGCGTCAACGCTTCGGCGATGGATTTATAGGCGTCCTCTAGCTGGGTGTATTTGCCCACGATTGCGATTTTAACCTCGCCTTCAGGGTTGTAGATTCGATCCGCAACATCGTCCCAACGTGACAAATCAGGCTTTGGCGCGGGTGAAATACCGAACGCGTCCAAGACCGCTTGGTCCAGACCTTCACGGTGATAGGCCAACGGCGCTTCGTAGATTGATTTCAGATCCTGCGCTGCGATGACGGAATCTGGTCGCACGTTACAGAACAAAGCCAGCTTTTCGCGTTCTTTCGCTGGAATTGGACCTTCGGAGCGACACACCAAAATATCAGGCGCAATGCCAATGGACCGCAGTTCTTTCACGCTGTGCTGTGTCGGTTTTGTTTTCAATTCGCCCGACGCTTTGACATATGGCAACAATGTCAAATGCATGAAAATACACTGACCGCGCGGTTTATCTTGGGAAAATTGACGGATCGCTTCGAAAAAGGGCAGGCCCTCGATATCACCAACAGTGCCGCCGATTTCACAAAGCATAAAATCCACTTCGTCTTCGCCGATTTTCAAAAAATCTTTGATTTCGTTGGTGACATGGGGGATCACCTGGATCGTTTTGCCCAAATAATCGCCGCGGCGTTCTTTTTCCAGAACGGTTGAATAAATACGACCTGACGAAACAGAATCGGTTGTCCGTGCTGCGACACCGGTGAAACGTTCATAATGGCCCAAATCCAAATCGGTTTCTGCACCATCGTCTGTCACGAACACTTCGCCATGTTCAAACGGGCTCATCGTGCCGGGATCTACGTTCAGATATGGATCAAGTTTCCGCAAACGCACGCTGTACCCGCGTGCTTGTAACAATGCACCCAAGGCGGCTGAGGCCAATCCTTTACCCAAAGATGAAACAACACCGCCTGTGATGAATATGTATCTTGCCATGCGCTTGAACGCTCCCGTGAATTTTATGGTTTATACGAACCCAAAATGATCAATCCGCCGCGTTTAGGAATCGCAGCATCACGGGATTTAAGACATAAAGGATTCGCAAAAATTTTGCAATAAGACCGCAACATAATGATGCGATCTTTTTAACTTACCCAATAGGTAGTGTATTAGTTGGCGCTTGGGACCAACGGGGTTGCACCGTCTGCAGAGGGTGGCAACAGGTCTTGAACGTCTGGCAGGCCAGGAACAGTTTGTTCAACAGGCGCAGATGTGCCCAAACGGTCAAAGATGGATGATCCAGCTGATTTTTGCGCCGCAATGATGGTAAGGCTGATAGACGTAATGATAAATCCAATCGCCAAAATCCATGTCATTTTGGTCAACGCAGTCGCTGCGCTGCGGCTGGAAAGAACGCCATCACCGCCGCCGCTGCCCATACCCAGGCCGCCACCTTCGGAGCGTTGCAGCAAAACAATGCCGACCAAAGCCAGTGCCAAAATCAGGTGAATGGTAAGTACGACGTTTTCCATAGCGCCCCGCAGAGTAAGAGTTTCAGCCGCTAGATAGGCAAGAATTCCTTCGGGGGCAAGGGTAGAATGTCTGAACGATGGTAAAACGCGACCTCAACGACGTGATATCCGTTTGTAAACCTGACTTTGTATTTCAACTCTTTCGATGAAAATGGCCTGAGCGCTTGCCAATATAAAGGCTATGACGCCGATACTGGCCCACGCAACACTGTCCGAAAGCGACACATCAAATATGTTCCAATACATTAGGGCCCATCCCACGACAGCAACAAAAATCAATGTGGGAAAGGTAACGATCAATAGGCCGAACCAGCCTAGCCCTTTGACGATGAAAAACAGATACAAAAGGTAGAGACCAAGTAATAATGCGCCGATGCTCAACACTTTTGCGGTTTGATCAGGCCAGTTTTGTAAGGCCCAGATCGAAAAATTCCAACGTGTCGGATTATAAGTCGCGCTCAGTACGCCGAACGCAAAACACCAATGCAACAAAAACCGCATGTTAAAAAAACCAATAAACACTCACTTTGCGCAAAAGTTTGGACTAAGTTTTGCGCTGCGTCAATTTGATGGTTCCAATTATGTGAAAGCGGCGCTATATCAGCGCGGGTTTGAAGACACGAGTCAGAAAGGTCAGACATGGCAAACGTAGTTGTGGTCGGTGCGCAATGGGGCGACGAAGGCAAAGGCAAAATCGTCGATTGGCTGAGTGAACGCGCCGATGTGGTCGCGCGGTTTCAGGGCGGTCATAACGCGGGCCATACTTTGGTCATTGATGGCACCGTGTACAAATTACATGTGTTGCCGTCTGGTGTCGTGCGTGGTGGCAAATTGTCCGTTATCGGCAATGGTGTCGTTTTGGACCCTTGGCACTTGGTCAAAGAAATTGCGACAGTACGTGAACAGGGCGTGGATATTTCCCCCGAAACGTTGATGATTGCTGAAAATACGCCTCTCATCCTGCCGCTGCATGGAGAATTGGATCGCGCCCGCGAATCTGCAAGTGCCGTCGCCAAGATCGGCACCACAGGCCGCGGTATCGGTCCAGCATACGAAGATAAAGTGGGCCGCCGCGTTGTGCGCGTTGCAGATTTGGCAGATCGCGCGACACTTGAAACCCGCGTGGGTCGTTTGTTGGCCCATCACAACCCGCTGCGCCGTGGTTTGGGTATGGACGAGGTGAACGGTGAGCAATTGGTGCAAGAGCTGTTGGACATCGCGCCAGAGGTTTTGAAATATGCAGCCCCTGTTTGGAAGGTGCTGAACGACAAACGCAAAGCCGGCAAACGTATCTTGTTCGAAGGTGCGCAAGGCGCATTGTTGGACGTTGATTTCGGGACGTATCCGTTTGTCACATCTTCAAATGTGATCGCGGGCCAGGCGGCCACGGGAACAGGCATCGGTCCGGGTGGCATTGATTTTGTACTTGGCATTGTAAAAGCCTATACAACCCGCGTTGGCGAAGGCCCTTTCCCGACCGAATTGTTGGATGATGATGGTGACCGTTTGGGCACACGCGGCCATGAATTTGGTACCACCACGGGCCGCAAGCGTCGTTGTGGTTGGTTTGATGCGTGCTTGGTGCGTCAAACCTGCGCGACCTCTGGCGTGACGGGCATCGCCTTGACGAAATTGGATGTTTTGGACGGCTTTGAAACGCTGAAAATCTGCGTTGGCTATGATTTGGATGGTAAGCGTATGGATTATCTGCCCACAGCGGCAGATGAACAAGCACGCTGCACCCCGATCTATGAAGAAGTCCCGGGTTGGACCGAAAGCACCGAAGGCGCGCGCAGCTGGGCGGATCTGCCCGCAAACGCAATCAAATACGTGCGCCGTATCGAGGAGCTGATCGAATGCCCTGTGGCGCTTTTGTCGACCTCGCCCGAGCGGGACGACACCATCCTTGTCACTGATCCGTTCCAAGACTGATGGCGTTAAGTTACAAAGCCCGCCGCAGATGGTCATTGGTCATCTTGCTGATTGGTCTGCCGCTTTATGTGGTGGTGGCGGTCAATGTCATCGACATGTTTGACCGTCCGCCGTTTTGGGTGGAACTGGTCGTCTATGTTGTCCTAGGCTTTTTGTGGGCCGCACCATTTAAATTCGTGTTCAAAGGGGTCGGCAAGGCCGATCCCGACGCGGAAACCGACGAATAATTTGTCGTGACATTTTGTGCCTAGTGTGAAAACTGCTATCAAATATAACTGATTGCAGGGGCACGAAATGGCATCACAACCCAACATCCTAATCATCATGGTGGATCAACTGAACGGGACCCTGTTTCCCGATGGGCCCGCCGATTGGTTGCATGCGCCGCATCTGAAAAAGCTGGCTGCACGGTCGACGCGGTTTGCCAATGCCTATACCGCCAGCCCCCTGTGCGCGCCCGGACGTGCCGCGTTTATGTCGGGGCAATTGCCGTCACAAAATGGCGTTTATGATAATGCGGCGGAATTTACGTCATCAATTCCCACCTATGCCCACCATCTGCGCCGTGCGGGGTATTACACCTGTTTGTCTGGCAAGATGCATTTTGTCGGACCAGACCAGCTGCACGGGTTCGAAGAGCGTTTGACCACCGATATTTATCCCGCTGATTTCGGCTGGACCCCCGATTATCGCAAGCCCGGTGAACGGATTGATTGGTGGTATCACAACATGGGGTCGGTGACCGGGGCCGGTGTGGCCGAGATCACCAACCAAATGGAATATGACGACGAAGTTGCCTATCACGCGACGCGCAAGATTTATGATCTGTCCCGCGGTGCCGATGATCGTCCATGGTGTGTCACGGTCAGCTTTACCCATCCGCATGATCCCTATGTCGCGCGGCGCAAATATTGGGACCTTTACGAGGATTGTGATCATTTGATGCCGACGGTCCCCGCCATGGCCTATGACGATCATGATCCGCACGCAAAGCGGATTTTTGACGCCAATGATTGGCGTAATTATGACCTGACCGATGAAATGGTGGCGCGCGCGCGGCGGGCCTATTTTGCCAATATTTCCTATTTGGATGACAAGGTCGGCGAAATTATCGATGTTTTGGAACGCACGCGTCAAGAGGCGATCATTCTGTTTGTCTCGGATCACGGCGATATGCTGGGCGAACGCGGGCTGTGGTACAAAATGAATTTTTACGAAGGATCGGCGCGGGTCCCCATGATGATCGCGGCCCCACAGATGCAGGTGGGATTGGTCACGACGCCCGTCTCCAATATCGACGTGTGTCCAACGCTATGTGATTTGGCAGGGGTCAGCATGGCGGATGTGATGCCATGGACCAGCGGTG
>RFZH01000070.1 GCA_009920815.1 Paracoccaceae bacterium | reverse complement strand
GACCAATCCAACGCACGTTCGGGCTTCAGGTGAAGGGTCGCGCGCTGGGTCTGTGGGTTTGCGATTTTATCTGATCCAAGGTTGTTGAATTCGATGAACAACGAAAACGTACTATCCTGGGATGTCGCAATAAATGACAGCTGCGCACGATCTGCCCTAAGGCCATTTGAAAATTGTGGAGAAATGGCTTCGATCGTAATGCGTGGCAAATGTGTACCGTCTGCCACGATTGATGCGCGCAGCTGTTCTGTTTTCAAAACTGTATCAAAGATCTTGATATCCTTGGGCAGGGCGATAATACGATGATCTTGTTTATAGACCACACGCATAATTTGGATCATATCTGTTTTTAATCCGATGGCAGGAACAGCAAACTTTGTAAGCTCTGTATCGTAACGATTTGGAAAACCGCGTTGGGTGATCGTTTCATCATATTCAGCGTCATTGCCCAGCCAATTTTGCAGCGCGGCAATATTCGCATCAAACCGCCAATACCAATGACCCGCCCAAAAAAGCGCAATGATAATTACGATACCGATGATGCGTTGCATGGCGCCCCCCTTTGCTTTGGATCAGATAGACGCTACAAGTCCCCAAATACAAGGACAAAGGGCATCGGAATGTGGGTTTTCGGATATGGGTCGCTATTGTGGAACCCAGGGTTTGATTATGCGGAAAAGCGACTTGCCTGTTTGCATGGCTATCATCGTAGTTTTTGCATGCGCTCCATTCATCACCGTGGAACGATCGAAGAGCCTGGATTGGTGCTTGCATTAGATCAACAGGAAGGTGCTAGCTGCCAAGGGGTCGCTTTTCGTGTCGAATACTTAGGGGCAATTAAGCTTGGCGAATGATCAGATGAACGATACAGTCGAAACACCTAAAACAACGTCAGGAGCTGACCACATGGATCAGCAACACCTAGAGGCCGAGCTACATTTTTCACAGCCAATTCGCCAAGTAATCATGATGCTATTGGCAATTGGTTTGACCAGCGCTGGTATCTTTCTGGCGCTGCCAATCGCAATGGGTATTTTGGCGGCTAATATTTGGCTAAATGGATTTATCCTGTTGGTGTTTTTTGTTGGCGTCATCAGTTGTATTTTTCAGGTCGCTCAACTTATCTACTCGGTCCGTTGGATTGAAAATTTTGCCCGCGACAATCGTAATCAATCTACAAATGCGCCACAGTTACTCGCCCCGTTGGCCACTTTGTTGCGGGCACGGGGGCGCATGCAAATCGCTGCATCATCGACGCGGTCTATCTTGGACTCGGTCGCGACGCGTATCGAAGAAGCGCGAGAGTTTACGCGATATATCGTCAACCTGTTGATTTTTTTAGGCTTGTTGGGAACATTCTACGGATTGGCGACAACAGTGCCTGCGCTGGTTGAAACCATTCGATCGCTTGCACCGCAAGACGGTGAAAGCGGTTACGAGGTTTTTAACCGCCTCATGAATGGCTTAGAGGGCCAATTGGGGGGCATGGGCGTCGCATTTTCTTCGTCGTTACTAGGACTAGCAGGTTCATTGATCGTCGGTTTGCTTGAATTGTTCGCTGGCCACGGTCAAAACAGATTTTATCGCGAGCTTGAAGAATGGCTTTCCTCGATCACGCGTCTTGGATTTTCATCTGCGGGTGAAGGCGAAGTTTCGGGTGAACATGCGTTGTTTGGTGCTATTTTGGATCAAATGTCTGAACAAATGGACGCCATTCGCGTGATGTTCGCGCAATCTGATCAGACACGTGCAATCGTTGATGAGAAAATCGGCACCCTGGTTGAGACGTTATCAACCATGTCCGAGCGGTTGGAACAATCTACGCCATCCAATGCCGCGCTGGAACGGGTCGCAATAGGTCAAGAACGGTTATTGAAGGTATTGACTGAAATGCAGGAAAAAGATGCAGTCGACGCCGAAAGTCGCATGCGATTGCGGTCAATTGACGTTCAAATGTTACATCTGATGGAGGACATGTCGGCAGGGCGTCAAGAAACGGTAAATGCAATCCGAACAGATATCCATGCGCTGACGAATGCCTTGGTACGGGCGGTGACCGAAATCGAGGCGACCGGCAAGGCTAAGGAGTAGTCATGGCACTGTCCAGAAGAACAGGTCAACGATTTCAGGCGTCTATCTGGCCCGGATTTGTCGATGCTATGACTGGCCTCTTATTGGTTTTGATGTTTGTCCTGACCATCTTTATGGTGATCCAATTCGTGCTGCGCGAAACGATTGCGGGTCAAGAAACCGAGCTCAATACTCTGAGCGTTGAAATTGCCGCGATTGCTGATGCACTTGGATTAGAAAAGCAACGCGTCAAATCGCTTGAAGGTGAACTGGGTGCATTATCGTCAACATTGGCATCCACGCAAGACGAAGTTGCAAACCAAAACAGCATCATCGCGCGCTTGACGCAAGAACGTGATGCGCAAACGCAAGCCCTAACAGAGGCCGATACCAAAATTACAAAGTTCGAAGTGCAGGTGGCAGGGCTGTTGGCCAGACAACGTCAAGATCAGCAAATTATTACTGGTCTAGAAAACGATAAAGCGGCACTTTTGTCTGAGCAGGAAAAATTATCCTTGGCCTTAGCTTCGGCGCGCGATGAAATTGATGTGGCCGCCGAGGAAGCCCGCAAAAAGGCCGCCGAGCGTGACGCGCTCAATGCTTTAATTGATAGCCTGCGGAAAGACGGTGCAGATGCGTCTGCACAAATCACAGCGCAAGAACAGGTCATCAATTCACTGAATGAACAAATCACTCAGTCAGAGACAGAACGCCTGCTGTTTGCTGCAGCTGCCGAAGAATTGCGGAAACGTTTAGAAAACGCAGACGCTGAATTGACGGCTTTGACGCTTGCGCTGGAGCAACAAAGAAAAGATGCAGAAGACACGTTGACATTGCTTGCCGCAGCGGAAGCCGCAAAGAAGGATATTCAGGTCAAATTAGAAGAGGCCTTGATCACGCTGAGTGCGCAAAGAAAAGATCAGCAAACACAGTCAGAGCGGCTTGCAGCAGAACGTGATAAACAAAGTGAACAGGCAAAACAGGCGCAAATTGCCCTTGCTGCGTCCCTTGCACGTCAAGAGCAGTTAGAAGCACGCTTGGCTGAAATACAAGCATCAGTCGATACGGCGCGTTCACAGGATCGGGATAAGAACCAGCAGCTGAATGAGGTGCAAACGCAGCTGGTAAATGCACTTTTGAAATTGGATGAACAGCGTCTTGCCAGCCAGCAAATAGCAGATCAAAAAGATCGCATTGAAAAACAATTACAAGATCTGAAATCCACACTTGCGCAACAGGGAGATTTGCGAGGTACGCTTGCAGATCTAGAGGAAAGGTTGGCGCAAGCGATTGCACAAAAGCTTACATCCGAACAAAATTTTGAAGAAACACAAGCCAAGTTGCAGGCGGCATTGGCAGAAAAACTGGCAGCGGATCAATTGGCAGATGCACGTTTGACCGAAGCACTTGAGCGCGAAGTTTTGTTGCAGGCAGCACAAGATGCGCTTGCTGAAAAATCACAGTTGGCGGCGAAAACGTCAGATCAACTTTTAAAGGCAGAACGCCAAACTGCGTTGTTAAATCAACAGGTCGTTGAGCTTCGCAAACAAATGGAAAAGCTACAAGGACTACTAGATTTATCAGAAGCGGCAGATATCAAAAATAAAACGCAGTTGCAAAATATGGGGCAGCGTTTGAATGCTGCGCTTGCGCGCGTTGCAACCGAAGAACGAAAGAGACGTAGTTTAGAAGAGGCCGAAAAAAAGCGGCTTGAGCAAGAACGAAATCAATTGGCAAGCGAAGCAGAAGACTTGGCAAAGCAGGCGAAAGATCTGGCCAAATACAAATCGGAATTCTTTGGACGGATGCGCGAGATTTTATCTAAGCAAGAAGGCGTCAAAATAGTTGGGGACCGTTTTGTGTTTTCGTCTGAAGTTTTGTTTGATCCGGGCAAGGCCGACCTACAGCGATTAGGTGAATTGGAAATTCAAAAAGTGGCCCGCATTCTTGCCGAAATCAAAGATGAGATTCCGGCAAATATTGACTGGGTCATTCGTGTTGATGGCCATACCGATAATGTGCCGTTGTCTGGTTTGGGCGAATTCAAAGATAACTGGGAACTTAGCCAAGCGCGCGCCTTGTCGGTGGTACGTTATATGGCGGGGTCGTTATCATTTCCGCCAGATCGTCTAGCCGCTAACGGATTTGGCGAATTCCAACCCGTGAACCAAGAAGATACTGACGCAGCGCGTGCGCAAAATCGCAGGATCGAGATAAAGCTGACAGAGCGTTAGTCAGAGATGATTGTCTGAAATTCCATTGCGTCAGTCGTTATGCCATTTCTGATGAGTTGAACCTGTACTTGGTACATGCCCCGGACCCAGTCTTGGGTGTGTTTTTTACCGATAGATCGCGTGACTTGTGCTTGATCTTTTTCAAGGACAAAAGATTTTTTTTATGCTAAATCCCATGGGTCCCGTTATGTTGATCATTAGCTGGTAATTACGCTGTACACCAAATGCATGTGCGCAACCGACGATTGCTTTGCTGTGGGTCGTTAAAGTCACTGGTGCTGTGCCCAATCTAAGGTCTTCAAATGTCGGAACATGATCACTGAACCCGATGCTTAAAAGGCCGCCGCTGACATAGGCTGGCGTAAGATCCCAAAGCGTTTCAAGTTCGCCACCACATTTTAAGCGTCCATTCGGCGCAAAAGGGTCGACGACACGGCTTCCTTGGCGCACTGACAAATGTAAATGGGGAAAGGCTGCTTTGCCTGAAATCCCGATTTGCCCCAACGGATCGCCGCGCTGAACACTCTGTCCTTTGCTGACTAAGACCGATCCACGTTTAAGGTGACAATATTGGGTTTGCCATCCATTTTCATGTTGAATGACAACTCCATTTCCGCATTCCATGTTTTTTACCCGTTCTGCATCGGCATCTGTGTAAGATTTGTCTGTCACGCCATCTCGGCGTCCAATAACGCGTCCGTTGGCTGCGGCCACAACCGTGACGCCGCGTGCAAAAAGGGACGGGTCGCGCAGGCCGAAATCTGTGCCTTTGTGTCCATCATACGTTAAATTTGAACAGGTAAAATCAGATGCGTTTGGTGACGGATCGTGGTCAACATATTGTTGAATATAGCACTCAGTGCGCAGATCACATTCTATTGGTACAGATAATTTGAAATCGGCTGCTGAAACTGGAAATGCCGCGACCAAAGCCGCGGCATTCATAAAATATGATCGTTTTAACCTCAATCGGCCGTCAAAAGCGGGGGCTTATCGCCCGTAATCCGCCGGTTTTCCGGGCCCTGCACATCAAGGTCCAAAGCGCCGTCTCGCACGCGCACGCGCACCAATCCACCTTTCGCCAATTTTCCGAACAACAGCTCTTCGGCAAGTGGCTTTTTGATATGTTCTTGGATGACGCGGGCCAAGGGACGAGCCCCCATTTTGTCATCATAACCTTTATCTGCCAGCCACTCTGCCGCCGCTTGTGTGAGTTCGATCGAGACATGACGATCCATTAACTGGGCCTCAAGCTGCAAGACGAATTTCTCGACAACTTTTAGGATAACAAACTTTGGCAAGGGGCCAAAGCTGATGACAGCATCCAACCGGTTGCGGAATTCTGGTGTGAATGCACGTTCAATGGCGGCTGTGTCTTCGCCTTCACGTCTGTCACGGCCAAATCCGATAGCTGCCTTTGCCTGCTCGGTTGCGCCCGCATTTGATGTCATGATCAATATGACATTACGGAAATCCACTGAACGTCCATTATGATCCGTTAGCGTCCCGTGATCCATGACCTGTAAAAGTATGTTGTAGACATCTGGATGTGCTTTTTCGATTTCATCAAGCAGCAAAACACAATGTGGATTTTGGTCCACACCGTCGGTCAAAAGACCGCCCTGATCAAACCCGACGTAACCCGGAGGCGCACCGATCAGACGACTGACAGCGTGTTTTTCCATGTATTCGGACATATCAAAACGCAGCAATTCGATACCCAGCGTATCTGCCAATTGT
Organism: Paracoccaceae bacterium; assembly: GCA_009920815.1. Taxonomy (GTDB): domain Bacteria; phylum Pseudomonadota; class Alphaproteobacteria; order Rhodobacterales; family Rhodobacteraceae; genus CAJXSD01. Next base: position 3,824 of record RFZH01000070.1, on the reverse strand, counting down.
TTTGCGACCTCGGTCTTTCCAACACCGGTTGGCCCCGCAAACAAATAGCTCCCAATGGGTTTTTCCGGCTCACGCAGGCCTGCACGGGCAAGTTTGATTGCCGATGATAACGCCTCGATCGCGGCGTCTTGACCAAAAACAACGCGCTTTAAGCTTGGCTCTAGGTCTTTTAGGACAATCGCATCATCCTTTGATACATTCTTTGGCGGGATGCGCGCAATCTTGGCAACGATCGCTTCGATTTCTTTGACGCCAATCGTTTTGCGACGTTTGCTTTCGGGGAGCAAGTGTTGTGCGGCGCCTGCTTCGTCAATTACATCGATTGCTTTGTCTGGCAATTTACGGTCGGTAATATAGCGCGCGGCCAGCTCAACTGCCGACTTTATGGCATCTGACGTATATTTGATGCCATGATGATCTTCAAAGTATGATTTGATCCCTTTCAAGATCTTGATGCTATCCTCGACTGATGGTTCGTTCACATCAATTTTTTGAAAACGACGGCTCAGCGCACGATCTTTTTCAAAATGTTGCCTGAACTCTTTGTATGTTGTCGAACCCATGGTACGCAATTTGCCACCCTGCAACGCAGGCTTTAACAAGTTTGACGCATCCATCGCGCCACCAGAGGTCGCGCCGGCACCGATCACGGTGTGAATTTCGTCAATAAAGAGAACAGAATTGGGATGTTCCTCTAATTCCTTGACGACCGCCTTCAAACGTTCTTCAAAATCACCGCGGTACCGCGTACCGGCAAGCAAGGCGCCCATGTCCAAGGAAAATATTGTCGTTTCTGATAGAACTTCTGGGACGTCGGCTGACACAATGCGACGTGCCAAGCCTTCGGCGATTGCCGTTTTGCCAACACCAGGATCCCCCACCAAAAGTGGGTTATTTTTGCGACGGCGACAAAGGACCTGAATACAACGTTCCACTTCCTCGTGACGACCGATCAGTGGATCAATGTCCCCTTTGTTGGCTTTTTTATTCAGATCAACGCAGTATTTATCCAATGCACTTTCTTTTTTCGCATCGTCCTGACCGTCTTTGCCCAGCGGATTATCCGTTTCAAATTCCGCACCCGATACGGGACGGTTTTCACCATAAGCCGGATTTTTCGCGACACCATGCGAAATAAAGTTTACGGCGTCATACCGGGTCATATCCTGATCTTGCAGGAAATAGGCCGCGTTTGATTCGCGTTCTGCAAAGATCGCGACCAAGACGTTCGCACCAGTCACTTCTTTACGCGACGACGATTGAACGTGGATCAAAGCGCGTTGAATAACGCGTTGAAAGGCTGCCGTCGGGGCGGCCTCGGATCCGTCCACTTCGACAATCAAGGATGAAAGATCTTCGTCGATATAGTCGACCAGATTTTGACGTAAATCTGGGATATTCACATCACATGCCAACATGACACGCTCTGCGTCGGGTTCATCTAGCAATGCCAGTAGCAAATGCTCAAGCGTTGCAAATTCATGAGACCGTTCATTGGCAAGTGCCAATGCAGTATGGATTGCATTCTCTAACGTTGACGAAAATGAAGGCACAAGCGTGCTCCTTTCCTTGCTGAGATTTGGTTAATCCAAATCGAGGTGTATGTCTTAATGTGTGGTCTTCGGTGCCTAAGCTTCAACCCTTTTTTGCTATTTTCATGCCAAAAACTTTAAAATTCTGATAAATGGCTCTGAATTAGAATATATCCTTGCGTGATCGGATCTCGGAAAACACTTGTGCGTCGGTTTCGGTGTTCATGCCCAAGGTGGCGCGGATGCGGGTACAATCGGGGCGGAGAAAGGGATTGGTTGCCTTTTCTAACCCCAGTTGTGATGGAACTGTGGCCCGTCCTTTTGATCGATCTTGCGTAATTTGTTTTGCGCGTTCAGTCAGTTGAGGGTTATTTGGATCAATACTTAGTGCGAATTTTGCATTAGATGCTGTGTATTCATGCCCAGAAAATACCATGGTCTCATCTGGCAATGCGCGCAGTTTGGACAAGCTTCCCCACATCATTTCACCGCTTCCCTCGAAAAGCCGTCCACACCCCAGTGCCATGAGGCTATCTGCGGTAAATAATGCGTGATCTTCGCTGAAATATACGGCGATATGGCCAATTGTATGACCCGACACGTCAAAAACCTGACCTTTGTGGGAACCAATCCTTATCACATCGCCTTCATGCACCTCTTGATTTAGCGGCGGCAGTCGGTGCCGATCCGCTTTTGCACCAATGACCTGAGGGCTGTGATGTTCCAATATGTCCGATAGGCCGTCAACGTGGTCCCAATGATGGTGTGTCAGTAAAACGTGGGTAAGAGCCCATTTTTTTTCTGCTAAGACCGCAATAATTGGGGCTGACTCTGGCACATCGACCAATAACGTCACACCCTCTGTGTGATCATGCGCAAGAAATGCGTAGTTATCTTGTAGGCATGGGATCGTGATGATTTCGAACGTCATAGTCTTTTCCAATATCTTTCTTCGTGTTAGCGTCAGCATTACGAAAGTTCAGGGCCAAGGCAATGCATCTAGATGTGCAGGATCTAAAAAATTTCTATTACCGTCAGTCTTTGGGTCGCGCGGCCCAGAGAGCGATACGCAATAGGTTAGTTGAATTGTGGCCCGATACAACTGGACAAACAGTCGTAGGATTTGGTTTTGCTGTCCCTTTGCTGCGGCCCTTTTTGGTTAAATCCCGTCGAGTGGTCGCGCTCATGCCTGGGCCACAAGGTGTAATGCCCTGGCCAGCAGGCATGCCGAATGTATCTGTGTTGACGGATGAACGATATTGGCCGTTGGAAACAGGTCATGTGGACCGTCTGATTATCATGCATGGTTTAGAAACAAGCGATCAACCCTCGCAGATGTTGGACGAGGCAAGGCGTGTTCTGGGCCCCGGAGGGAAAGTGATGTTCATCGTGCCCAATCGCGGCGGCATCTGGTCGCGGAGTGACGCCACCCCGATGGGATTTGGACGCCCTTTTACATTAGGGCAATTAGAAACGATGTTGCGCGTTCATGGCTTTTCACCTGAAAATCAGAATTCGGCGCTTTATCTTCCACCATCTCATCATCGAGGATGGCAAAAGCTTGGCCCAGCGTTAGAGCAGATTGGTCGCAAGCTGCCCCTGTTTGCAGGCGGCGTTTTGATGGTCGAAGCAAGTAAAAGGATCCAGCAAAAAACAGGAACTGCAGTCAAGGCATCGCCGCGACGGGCGCTTGGTGTCTTGGGCGGCCTCGCCAAACCTGCACCAAAGCCAGTAAACAACTACACCCAGAGTCGTGATCCGCGACCCTAAGGAATCGCGTTTTCCAAGATTTTTCACCATTTTGTGAGCAATAAAAAATGCGCATTACGTCGCATGTTGGCTAAGTCCCTTATTTTTACCAGTATTTAAGGTGAAAATAAAATGCTTAAGCATGTTGATCGGATTTGAATGCTCTGCTACACCCCGCGTGATTTAACTGCTTCGCTTCGGCGAACGAATTCAACGCCCCCAGAATTGCGTGCATCAGTGCGCGGGGATGGGGCCAGACATCGGAAGGGTGGACGTGTCCGAACCAGCTTCGATCTCATCCGGCATTGCCGCGCGCTACGCGACGGCTGTCTTTGAACTTGCCAAAGACGCTTCGGATTTAAAGAACCTTGAAAGCAACGTAGAAGATTTGGGCGCTGCATTGGATGCAAGCGCTGAATTGCGTGATGTAATCAGCTCGCCTGTTTACAGCCGTGATGACCAAGCAAATGTGATTACTGCAGTTGCTAAGAAAATGAAACTCATGCCCATCGTCAGCAACACGCTGGCGTTGATGGCGTCTAA
>RFZH01000069.1 GCA_009920815.1 Paracoccaceae bacterium | reverse complement strand
TCACCGGCGGCGCGTCGCCCCGTGGATTGGGCAAAGCGACCGCAAAAATGATGGCCGCACATGGCGCGAGAATCGCCATTCTGGATCTTGACGCCGCCGCGGCACAAGCGGCCGCCGATGACATCGGCGCGGGCAATATCGGCCTGTCATGCAATGTGGTCAGCAAAGAGGATTGCGAAGCCGCCGTTGCAAAGGTGTTAGAACATTTCGGTCAGGTGGACATTCTGGTCAACAACGCAGGGATAACCCAGCCGTTGAAAATGATGGAGATTGAGCCGCAGAATTACGACGCCGTCCTGGACGTCAACCTGCGCGGCACCTTGTATATGAGCCAAGCGTTGATCCCCCACATGCGCGGCCGCAAGACTGGATCAATCATCAATATTTCCTCTGTCTCGGCCCAACGCGGCGGTGGCATTTTTGGTGGCCCACATTATTCGGCGGCCAAGGCGGGTATTTTGGGCCTGACCAAAGCCATGGCGCGGGAATTGGCGCCCGATGGGGTTCGCTCCAACGCGATCTGCCCCGGCTTTATCGCGACCGATATCACGGGCGGTAAACTGACACCGGATATGATGGATATGATTTTGGCGGGTATCCCCATGGGCCGCGCGGGCACCGCCGATGACGTGGCAGGCTGCGCTGTGTTCTTGGCCTCTGACCTATCGGCCTATGTCACGGGGTCCGAAGTCGATGTGAACGGCGGGTCATTGATCCATTAACCAATTGGCACCTGACAGACCAGCGTATTCGGGTGCCTGTACTTCCGACTCTTTTAGCAGTCCAGTCCCGTCATCATACACGATCTGCATATGGCCTGCACTACCAATAACGGAATTTGCCGCAACGAATAAATTTGCCATGATAAAATCTCCTTACTTAATGAGGAACCCTGCATTTGCAGAATTTGGAACATGGTTTTTATAGGTAACCTGCAGCGAATAACGTTTGTTTTTTAACAATAACAGCCGGTTAAAGATATTGATGTTGTCCCAAAACGGAACGTTTTCTTGAAGCTTGGGGGTGTCCCAAGTTGCGTTAAGATATATTGTGCCCCATGACGTGACATATGGATCAGACACCTCAAACCGCTGGGTGCGCATCCAATCGGCCATGGCCTCGACCGTGACAAGGTTATGCGCCAAATCAAGCAAGCATCGCCTGACATCCGCATTACCTGACACCAGCCCCCATCAAAATCGCTGCCATCGGGGGATTTGATCGCGGGGCAGTCGTCGGCCATTTCGTTAACCAAAACCACATTGGCATTTGGCATCACATGCGGCGCTGTTGGCGTATGCCCCAGCGCGGCAAAGGCGAAGAAAAGGATCATTTTCATGGCAATCAATTCTATCTGGTAAATGGTAAAAATCAGGAAAAGTATTTTGTCGCGTGAATGGAATATTGGATTCAGATTAGGTTAATGATGTAACGGGCCCGCACATTTTTAACACATGCAGCATTTAATTCGCATATGTTTTCAAATCGACACTGATCTTTTTCATCTTATATCGGTCTAAAATTGCGTTGACTTGGGTATCAAATACGCTGACCTCAACTTTCATCCAATCAACAAAGGCCTTTACGGCACGACGTTTTAGGTGTCGTTCTGGACAAACAAGCCAATAAGCACGAATTGCGAATACATTCTGATTGGGCAGCAATGGAACCAATTTACCGCTGTCTACCGCGTCGGCACAAAGGGCTAGGCTCTCTAAAACGACACCCGCCCCATCAATGGCAAGTTCAATGGCCATAGAGGATCTATCCATCAAGATCTTTTTCTGGTTGGCGCTGGTGGTTTGTCCGGTTTCTAATAGCCAGTAATCCCACTGGCACAAGGCGCGCGCGCTGTCGATCAAGCGCGCCGATGCAAGCGGGTCATCTTGGTTTTTTGATGTCAGAACGTCAAAATAACCGGGGCTGCACAATGGCAAGACATATTCATGGACCATGGGTTCGACATGCATGCCAGACCATTGGCCAAGCCCATATCTAATATCCAAGTCCATAATTTCACGATCAAAGTCTGTCGGATCAGGCGCGGCATCGACCCTTAAATCCAAATTTGGGTGCTTGGCGATAAAGTTTGATAATCTTGGAGCGAGCCAACCCACACCAAAACTGGGTGAAACGCGCAGGTTAAGGCGTGTCGTTTCGCGTGTCATCGAAAGGTTGGTTTTTGCGTTTTTCAAAATTCCTAATGCCGCGCTTGCCGCATTGTAGAGTTGTTCGCCTTCGAGGGTTAATACCAATTTTCGCCCGGATCGGCGAAATAATTTGATGCCCATTTGCAGTTCAAGGGCCTTAATTTGTTGGCTAACTGCCGAAGGTGAAACCAACAATTCTTCGGCGGCCAATGCAACAGAGCCGCGCCGTGAAACAGATTCAAAATACAAATATGCGTTCAGGTTCGTATCGCGCGCCATCGTGGATGTTACCTATATTTCGCCAACCAGCCCAATGTATCGTCGGTTGCGATTTTGGGTTTATATTCCGCACCCAGCGGAGCAGAATAGCCAAGCCGCTCGATTTCAGAAAACACATGTGCATAGTTCAGCTCACCCTGATCAGGCTGACTGCGGTCAGGGACCGACGCAAATTGAATATGTCCAATAAAGGGCAACAAGCGCGCGATGCGGTTGCTGACATCGCCTTCCATCAGCTGGACATGATAACAATCAAACATCAGTCGGATATTTTTTGCGCCAACTTCGCCAATAATACCAATCGCTTGGCATGTCGTTTTCAAAAAATATCCGGGCGCATCATAATGATTGAGAGGTTCAATCAAAATGGTCTTGCCCAATTCAGCGGCGCGTTTGCATGCGTATTTTAGATTAGAGATAAAGGTTTGATGTGCAACAGGTCCCTGCGCGAACCCGCACATCACGTGGATGTTTGGCGCGTCAATAATGGCGGCATAGCCCAACGCTTGATCAATCGCTGCGCGCGCCTCTTGGTCGCGACCAACCAATGCGGCCAGCCCATTTTCACCCTTTGCGACATCACCGCGTGCGGTGTTCAGGCCCAACATGGTCAAACCGGTTTCATTCAATGCTGATTTGACGTCGGCGACATCGTGGTCATAGGGCCAATGACATTCGACTGCATCAAAACCTGCAGCATGTGCAGCGCGGATCGCATCGGGCAGGGGGCGGTCAGTCCATAGAAATCCAAGATTTGCTGAAAACTTCATTTTTCCCACTCTACATTGAATTGTGTCACGACTTGGTTGACCTGTTCAGCTGTTAACATTTTGGCGTCATAGCCCCGCATCAACATCGCCAGTTTCGCGGTATCTTCTAATTCTTCGATCGCATTGCAGGCGGCTTCGACGTCCGTACCGGCCACAACGGGGCCGTGATTGGCCAACATGACCGCGCTGCGTTTGCCGGCAAGACCGCGTACTGCCGCGCCCATGGCAGGATCCCCGGGCATAAAGAAGGGCAGTAATTTTACCTTTCCCAGTTTCATAATCGAATAGGGGGTCATTGGGGGTAAAAAATTGTCGGGATCAACTTCGGGCATCATCGACCATGCTACCGAATGACATGAATGCAGATGGACGACCGCGCCTGTTGTTGTACGTGTGTCGTAAAACGCGGAATGTAATGGCATTTCTTTTGTTGGTTTATCGCCATCTATGAAACGTCCATTGGCGTCAAATCGTGCCAAACGCGCAGGATCCAATCGGCCAAAGCTGGTGCCTGTGGGCGACACCAACAGGCCGCCATCGTCTGTGCGCGCGGAAATATTTCCCGTGCTGCCGCCCGTCAGGCCACGATCAAACATTGATTTTGCCAATACGCAAATCAGTTCGCGCAGTTTGGTTTCGCTCACCCTAAGCCCCCAGCATGTCTAATGCGTCTGAAAAAAAGGTCTCGCGTCCAAAGTTGCCTGATTTCAGCGTCAAAGCAAGTGCTTTGCCATCACTTGTGCAATAGGTCCATGGCACGCCGGGCGCAATTTCGCGTCCTATGTCAACCTGAGTGACCCCAAGTGCCGTTGCGACGGCACCTGAGGTTTCGCCGCCAGCCACCACAAATCGCCGTGCGCCCGCATCGCGTGCGAGAATAGCAAGCTGCGCCATGGCCTGTTCTACAATATGACCTGCAGCATCGCGGCCTAAAAGTTCCTGTGCTTGTGCCACATCCTGAGGTTCAGCCGTTGCGTAAATCAATGGAGCTTTGGTCAAATCACATTGCATAAGCCATGTTTTTGCCGCCGCAATCCCGTTTTGTGAAAGCTCGATCGGGGAAATCCGATAGCTGGGATGATTGGCCGAATAGGCCGCAACCTGCGCCCGCGTCATTGCCGAACAGCTGCCTGACAAGACAATCGCGTGTGGCGCAATTTGTGGCCTATTTTCCAGCTTTTCCTTTGGGTCGATCAGACCGCGCGCTGCATATAGATCAGGAAGCGGCATCGCAATCGCACTGCCGCCTGTCAACAATGGCATGTCTTGGCACGCATCAGCAATGGCATAAAGGTCGTCGTTTGCCACGGCATCGGTAACGATATGGGCGACACCAGAGAGGCGCAATTTTTCGATTGACTTGGTGATCGCTTGTTTGCCTTGGGCGACGCTTAAGCGGTTCACAAGTCCAGTTTTGCGTGTTGTCTGTGGATCCAGCAACCGCATCAGGTTGCTATCGCGCATCGGGTTTAGCGGATGATCCTTCATCGGGCTTTCTGACAAGAGCTGGTCGCCCACAAACAAATTGCCCATATAGATGCTGCGCCCGTTTTCGGGAAAGGCGGGGCAATAGATCGTGTGGTCCGTGCCGATTGCGGTCATCAGGGCCTCTGAAACGGGTCCGATGTTTCCGTGTTCGGTACTGTCAAAGGTAGAACAATATTTCCAAAAATACCTTTGTGCCCCTGCGTCGCGCAACCAATCATAGGCGGCCATAACATCGCGGATCGCATCGCTGACTGGGATCGAGCGACATTTTAATGCAATGACCTCAATCGCTTGGCCGTCGCTGGGGGGGGCGGTTGGTAAACCAATCCTAAGTGATACCGGAAATCCACTGCGCGCCAGTAATCCCGCAAGGTCTGTCGCGCCCGTGAAATCATCTGCAATACAGCCTAAAAATGTTGCCATTACGCATCCCCAGGTAATGTGATGCCAGCATTACGCGCATAGACCTTTGCAACGGCGGCATCGTCATCCCACCCCATGCCTTGACCTGCGGCAGCCACAAATTGCTGCAATGCGGTTGCGGTAAGCGGCGCCGAGAAATTTGCACCTTTTGCGATATCTAGAACAATGCCTAAATCTTTGGGCCAGATATTTACCACACTGCGTGGGGTGTAATCCCCGTCGACGATATGAGGCCCGCGATTTCCAACAATCCAAGAATTCCCGGCACTGTGGGAAATGACGTCCATGAATTGTTTTGGTGACACGCCTTGGCTAATTCCGAATGTCATCGCCTCGGCCAATGCAGCGATGTGAATGCCGACGAGCATTTGGTTCACGGATTTCATGGCAGAGCCAGGGCCGGCACCGTCACCTAGGCGGAACACCGATTGTGCCATTGCATCCAATGCCGGCTGGGCTGCATCAAAGGCTTGATCAGTGCCCGAGGCCATGATGGTTAACTCGCCCGTGGCTGCGCGCAGAGAACCGCCGGAAATAGGTGAATCTAGATAGAGCAGGCCTTTATCTGCGCAGGCCTGTTCCATTTCGCGGGCGAAATCGGGGGACACAGTCGCGCAGGATATAATGACAGTGCCTTTGGCAAGCCTCTGTGCCAAGCCATCATTGCCAAACAGAACATCACGCGTTTGTTGCGCATTAAGAACGACGACAACGACCGCTTGAAACTGGGTAGGATCAGCGGCAGCGATGGCACCTTTACCGCCCGCATTTTCAAGATCGCCCACGCGTTTAGCGTTGATATCGTGGCCCCAGACGTCATGACCTTGGCGGATCAAAGAATTTGCCATGCCAAATCCCATCGAGCCAAGACCAACTACAGCTATTTTCATCTTTGTCCTCATTTTTAAAATTTCATGCGCCTATTCGCGAAGGTTGGGTTGCGCCGAGACGTGTCAGTTTAAGTCGAACTATTTCTAAATGGTTATAAACTCTGGATTAACTTACGCTAGTGACTTTTGCAATTTTTACAATTTTTAACGTTTAATTTTTCCAAAACTCGACTTTCTATCATATAAATTTATGTCCATGTCATTTATTAAGTTATTGATATATATGTATATATATTGACACTCTCGAACAATCAGGCGTCATTTCAAATATATTGCTGTGGTATACCAAAAATTGTTGATTGTGAGGGTGAAATTGGCTAGCGTTGAGTCGTGATGGTATACCATCGATAAGATTTGCTAACTTCAGGCAAAGTTTAGGGAGGAAACATGAAACTAACTACCGTATTGAAATCCGCAGCGGCGATTGCCGTGATCGCGGGTTCGGCATCCGCAGCGACCACACTGCGCATTCAAACACACTATGCGGCTGATCACCCATCTGGGAAGCTAGCTGCACAGTTTGCAGACGACGTTGAAACAATGTCAAATGGATCCATCGACATCGAGATGTTTTATTCATCATCTGTCGTGGCAACGATGGAAACATTTGACGCCGCCGTGAACGGCATTCTGGATTGTGACATGACGGGTGGTGGTTACCAAACTGGTAAAAACTCGGCGTTCCAGTTCGTGGGTGACATCATGGGTGGCTATGACACACCATACCAACAGCTGTCTTGGCTGTATTACGGCGGTGGTTACGATGCTGCACAAGAGCTTTATAACAAAGAAGGCATGCAGTTGATTGGCTGGTGGATCTATGGCCAAGAGTCGATGTCATCTTCACGTCCTTTGGCGGGTCCGGATGATTTGAAAAACTGGAAGTTCCGTTCGCCTCCCGGTCTAGAAACCGAGATCTTTTCAGCGATGGGTGCATCGCCGATCGTTATGGACTTTACCGAGATCTTTACCGCACTTGAAACAGGTATCATCGATGGTGCAGACGCCTCTGGTTTGGCAAACAACGTCGGCCTAGGCCTTTACGACATTGTTAAGCACGCCACTTACCCTGGTTTCCATTCGATGCCATCTGACCACCTCGCGTGTAACAAAATGGTTTGGGATGGTCTGTCAGAAGGCGAGCGTCGTATCATTGATACCGCGATGCAAAAACTGTCACTGCACACTGCATTGTCAAACGACAAGAAAAACGCAGAAGCCGCGGCAAAGTTGCAAGCAGAAGGCGTAACATTGTATGACTGGAGCGCAGAAGATCGCGCCGCATTCCGGTCTCGTGCACAAGCAGCATGGGACAAGTTTGCTGATACACCAGAAGCAAAAGCTTTGGTTGCAAGCCATCGTGCATACCTAACCGATCTTGGCCTCATTAAATAAGACGACCATGAGGAATAATTAGAAATGCAAGAGGCGGACCGTCACTCAGGTGTCCGCCTCTTTTGCATCCATCTTACAATAAAGGGAGGCAAGAATGGTGAGTGATAGCGTTTGGTTGGGATCTGGTCGTTCAACCGTTTTCAAACTTGCTAAGCTTGTGAGCGGCATCACAGTTTTGGTTTGGGCAGGTATGGTCATTAACCGCCTGTTTTTTGGTGGCAACGGCATGTATGAATTGCTGCGCCCCGAAGGTGGTATCATGGCGACCTTGATCATGGTGTTGATTGGCCTGACTGTGATCATGTGGTCGATCTATTTATCTGACTTCAAAGGCGCAATTGAAACCGAGCAAGACGGAATTTTTGACAAGGTATCCTTGGTTTTATCGCGTGTCGCGATGCTATCAATCATCGCAATCGAAGTTGTCATGCTCTACGAGGTTGTGTCGCGTTACGTTTTTAACGCACCCACGCTTTGGGCCAATGAAATGTCGTTATGGATCGCGTCAATTCTGTTTCTGTTGGCCGGTGTTTACGCGATGCAGCAACGCAGCCACATCCGGATTTACGTGATCTATGACATGTTTCCGCGCTGGGCAAAAAAAGCGGCGGACACTGTTTCGGTCGCCTTGATTTCGCTCTTTTCGTTTTGCCTTGTATGGGGCGGATATAACGAAGCCTTGTTGAAATTCACACGGATGGAAAAATACGGCACGGCGTGGAATCCTCCTATCCCTGCGACTGTTAAGCCATTGATTTTAATTTTGATTGTTCTTGTGACGCTGCAGGCGATTTCAAATCTCATTGCAGATTGGAACAAGGATGACAGCCATTCGCCCGAGGATGAGATCGATCAAACCGAGATCGAAAATATCCGCAAGACTTTGGAGAAATAGCATGTTTGATGTTGGAACTATCTCACTTGTCCTCTTGATCAGCATGTTTGTTTTGCTGGCTATTGGGATGCCTTTGGGCTTTGCCTCTGCCTTTTTGGCGGTCATGACCTTGGTCATGAAATTTGGTCCAGATCTGTTATTTTCGAACTTTGGCCGTGGGCCGCTGGCTGTACTGGGGCAGGCGGTGTATCGACAGATGACCAACTATGTCCTGATATCGGTGCCGTTATTTATCTTTATGGCTGCGCTCCTTGAACGCTCTGGTATTGCCCGCGACATGTATTCATCGCTGAATGTTTGGCTCAGCCGCACGCGTGGCGGTATTGCAATCATAACGTCAATCATGGCTGTCATTATGGCCGCGATGTCGGGCATCATTGGGGGCGAAGTCGTTCTGTTGGGATTGATTGCACTGCCGCAGATGTTGCGGTTGGGCTATAATCAAAACCTTGCAATCGGGACCATCTGTGCATCAGGGTCGCTTGGCACCATGATACCGCCATCGATTGTTTTGATCTTTTATGGTTTGATTACAGAAACCTCGATCAAAGCATTGTTTACGGCATCATTCTTGCCAGGATTTATGCTTGCCACATTCTTTATCATCTACATCATCATTACCACACGAATGGATCCATCAAAGGCACCCTTGCCCGAAGCGGACCCAGATGATCCCGAGGGTGCGGAAAAAGGCTTGATGTTCTTGGGCTTTTTGGGACGCTTTGGTATGTGGATCACAGGCGCGTTGTTTGTGCGTGTGATGTTCTTTACTGTCACGGGACAAAACGTTGTCACCGAAGGTGTTGATCCAATTCCTTTGGGCATGGCATCCGACATCCTGCCGATCGTGATTGCGTTTGTGATATGCGGCGTTGCAGCCTTTGTGATTGCGGGACGCGAACGGACGGCAAAAGGTTGGGAAATGGGTAAAGGCCTGATCGCGCCAACGGTTGTGATCGGTGTTGTTCTTGGGTCCATATATGGCGGCATCACAGGCATCACCGAAGCGGCAGGTATGGGCGTGATCGCGGTCTTTGTCATCGGTTTAATCCGTCGCGAAATGACCTTTGAAATTGTTTGGGACTCGGTCATGCGGACGCTCAAATCCACAGGAACGATTATTTGGGTGACCATCGGTGCTGCGGCCTTGGCGGCAGCGTATACGCTGGTCGGTGGCCCAACCTATGTTGCGAACTTGATCGTGGGAACAGAATTGCCAACCATGGGTGTTATCTTGATCATGATGTTCATCTTTTTGATCATGGGCATGTTTATGGATTGGGTGGGTATCGTACTTTTGGTGATGCCTGTTTTCTTGCCAATCGTGCTAAAGCTCCCTGTCGAAGAACTGGGTTTTTTCGGCGGGCTTGAACCGAAATATGTTGCGGTCTGGTTCGGGGTATTGTTCTGTATGAACATGCAGGTGTCGTTCCTGTCACCCCCCTTTGGTCCTGCGGCCTTCTATCTGAAATCGGTCGCCCCTGATAATATCTCGTTGACGGATATTTTCCGTGGGTTCTTTCCGTTTATCGGCTTGCAGCTGTTGGCGCTGTGTGTCTTGCTGGCATGGCCTCCGATTGTGACACTGTTCTTGTAAAATTAAGAAAGAGGCGGGAACGCCTCTTTCTTCACGTTTGTTGAGATCTCACTATGTTGACCCAAACG
>RFZH01000068.1 GCA_009920815.1 Paracoccaceae bacterium | reverse complement strand
GCGATTTGCATTTTGTCAGGAACCGCATTGGGCGCAGATTTGGCATTCCCACCAGCGCTATTGGCAGCCAGAATTGACCGAAGCGCGCGCCGTGACGATGCGACCCAGTACTATGCTGCGTTATCGTTTCTACCAAAATTTGCATTAGCTCTCGCGGCGTTTGGCACGCTTGTTACGTTAGATATCTTTGGATTCAACGCGGGAAGCGAAAATTCGCCTGAGGCTTTGCGCGTCTTGCTGGTGTGTTATGCAATTATTCCATGCATCATCAAAGCGGTCTCAGCAATGCTGATTTCGAACATGATTATCAAAGAAGGACCTAGAGATGAAAATTTTAAAGGGGGTACTCCTAATGGCACTACTCACGTTTCTTAGCGCCTGTTGGGGCGGTAACAAAGTTGAAAAGAACGCTGGCCGTGAACCTGCACTAGATGTTGCAGCCTATTTTAACGGGCCAATCAAAGCATGGGGCATTGTTCAAGATTATACTGGAAAAGTCACACGACAGTTTGACATAGATCTGGTTGGGACATGGGATGGCGACACCGGAACCTTGCAAGAATATTTCCGCTTTTATGATGGCGAAACGCAAGAACGAACATGGAATCTGAAAAAGGTCTCTGCAACAGAATTCCACGGTACGGCGGGCGACATTGTAGGCACAGCAATTGGAAAGGTATCAGGCAATTCGGTTTATTGGACTTATACGATGGACCTACAAGTTGGCGACAGCAATTATAAAATCGCATTTGATGATCGCATGTTCCTAATGAATGACGGCGTGATCGTAAACCGCGCTTTTATGAAAAAATTTGGCCTAAAAGTTGGCGAACTAACCGTGTTCATGCAAAAACAAAACTGAAATTATGAAAACTGTTAGTGGCAAAACCATTTGGATCATCGGCGCAAGCAGCGGCATAGGGCGCGCGCTTGCGCAAGAACTCGATCGGCGCGGCGCGACTTTGATCTTGTCAGCACGGCGCGCAGATGCCTTGACTGCACTTGGAGCAGAACTAGAGGGGGATCACATATTGTTGCCGCTGGACGTCGCCAATATTGAACAGGTCGAACAGGCGGCGCAAACGATCAGCGCCCAGATCAATAGAATTGACAGCATTGTGCATCTTGCCGCTGTCTATGATCCTGTTCGCATTGACTCAATGGATATCGCCAAAGTCCGTGATCTGGTCAATGTAAACGTTATGGGTACGTTTCATGTGCTGCATGCGGTTTTACCGATTTTGACCAAACAAGGCTTTGGGCAGCTTGCGCTCTGCGGATCCGTTGCTGGGTTTCGTGGTCTGCCCAACGGTCAACCCTACAGTGCGACCAAAGCCGCGGTAATCAATATTGCCGAAACCCTGAAACTGGAACATCCGACGTTAGATATTAAAGTGATAAATCCAGGATTTGTGCGAACCCCGCTGACGGATAAAAACGATTTCACAATGCCAATGATTATTGAACCATCCGATGCGGCAACTGCAATTGCGGATGGGTTGGTCAAGTCGTCGTTTGAAATTCACTTTCCAAAACGGTTTACACTGTTCATCAAATTGCTGCGAATTCTACCGAATGCCTTGTATTTTCAACTTGCCAAGCGATTAACGGCGGATAAATCGCCATGAAAATTGCAATATTCGGAAGCTCAGGAACAATTGGCGCGGCGATAACACGCCGCTATCAATATCATTATCCAGAGTGTGAAATTCACACATTTTCGCGCCAGCAAGATCAATCAAATCGCCTTCACCACACAATCGATTACACAGATGAGTTATCGATCAAAACTGCGGCTGAGATTTCCTTTCAGAATATCCCGTTTGATATTATTTTTGTGGCGACAGGTCACTATTTGCCGTTGCTTCCGCGCGATCGTCGCGGTGTTTTTGCTGCATTATCTGCCCGCGTCGGCAGCATTTCAGACAATCAACTTGGCGGTTGGTATGCCTATCGCGCCTCCAAGGCCGCCTTGAACATGATTTTGAAGAACGCCGCGATAGAGGCTGCGCGCCGCTATAAATTATCAGTGGTGGTTGGATTGCATCCTGGTACAGTTGACAGCAGCCTGTCCAAACCTTTCCAAGGCAACGTCCGTGAAGGCAAATTGTTTGGCCCAGAGTATGCGGCAGATCACCTGATCCGCGTCATCGACAACCTAACCCCTGACCAAAGCGGAAAATGCTTTGCGTGGGATGGCTCTGAAATTCCGGCTTGATTAGGGAACATTATGACAACCTTGCGCATGGTCCTTGGGGATCAACTTAGCACTACGATTTCTGCGCTTGAGGGGGCCGACAAACGCAATGACATCATTTTGATGTGCGAAGTCATCGACGAAGCAACCTATGTAAAACATCACAAGAAAAAGATCGCTTTTTTGTTTTCTGCGATGCGCCATTTTGCCGACGACCTATCGAAGGATGGCTTTCAGGTGCGCTATATTCGCCTTGATGATCCTGAAAACACAGGATCGTTTAAAACCGAAGTGGCGCGTGCGATCACAGCGCTTGGCGTTGATCGCATAATCGTCACTGAGCCCAACGAATATCGTGTGTTCGCCGACATCAAGACATGGGTTACGGACTTGGGCACGCCCGTTGAAATTCGTGCTGATCACCGTTTTTTGTGTCATGCTGATGAATTTCAGGCTTGGGCAAAGGGCCGCAAGCAACTGAGGATGGAATATTTTTACCGCCTTATGCGACGCAAATATAATATCTTGATGGATGGTGATTTGCCCCTAGGCGGGCAATGGAATTATGATGCCGAAAATCGAAAGCCCCCCAAAAATGGTTTGGATGTTCCGCCCCCCTTTCATTCATCGCCAGATCACATCACCCAAGAGGTGATTGATTTGGTGTCGCAGCGTTTTGCCACCCACTTTGGTGATCTATTGCCGTTTCACTTTGCGACGACACGTAAAGATGCGCTTGCGGTTCTGCATCACTTTATCAATGAGCGGCTGCCGTTATTTGGGGATTACCAAGATGCGATGCTGACAAACGAACCTTGGATGTATCATTCGCATATCAGTTTTTATCTGAATTGTGGGCTTTTGTTGCCATTAGAATGTGCGCAGGCCGCTGAACAATCCTATCATGATGGGCATGCGCCTTTGAATGCGGTCGAAGGTTTCATTCGTCAAATCATCGGATGGCGTGAATACGTGCGTGGCATTTACTGGATGCAGATGCCAAATTATGCAACCGCCAATTACCTAGAGGCGCAAAATCCCCTACCGGCATTTTTCTGGAATGCACAGACAAAAATGAACTGTTTGCGCCAATGTATCACTGAAACCAAAGAAAACGCCTATGCGCATCACATCCAGCGTTTAATGGTCATTGGAAATTTTGCTTTGATTGCAGGAATAGACCCAGACAAGGTAAATGAATGGTTCCTAATCGTTTATGCCGATGCTTATGAATGGGTTGAACTGCCGAATGTATCAGGCATGATTTTATTTGCGGACGGCGGATATCTTGCTTCTAAACCCTATGCGGCAAGCGGTGCATATATCAATAAAATGTCGGATTATTGCAAAGGCTGCAGCTATAATGTCAGTGTAAAAAATGGCCCAACAGCGTGTCCGTTTAATTATCTATATTGGGATTTTTTCATCCGCAATCAGGATAAGTTACGCGGCAACCCGCGGCTAAATCACACCTATGCAACCTTGGCAAAAATGGACCCTGTCAAACAAGCTGCAATTTCCGATGACGTTACCCGTTTTTGGAAAGATACTCTGACGAATGGTCTGTCTTAAAAATCAACCCACACGCCGCCGGCCTCATGGCTGTCTGCGGCGGCGTTCATAAACTGAACACCACGCACACCTGTTTCAACCGTCGGCACCGCCAATAGATCATCAGAAATAACTGTTCCACTTTGATGCGCATCGATCGCGATGGCAATTTCGCGGTAAAGATTGCCCCATGCATCACTAAGGGATTCACCATGCCCACGTGGCAAGGTCACCATACGTTCGGCAGCAGGGACAACACCCGCACCATGACCCCGCACGATGGTTTGTTCTGGCATATTCAACGGCGTGTATTTTATCGTTTCTGGGAACTCTTGATCCCACTGTACACCGCCTTTTTCGCCATAAACACGCAATCGAAGGCCGCAATAATTTCCTGGTGCCGCTTGTGTCACCCACATCATGCCAGGCGCGCCATTTTCCATTTTTAAGTTGATAAAGGCCGTATCCTCCATCGCTTTTTCGGCGCCACAAATATGGAAATCAGCACGCAGTTTTGCAGCCTTAAGACCAGTTGTATATTCTAACAACTGTAGCGCATGCGTGCCAATGTCGCCTGTTGCCGAGGTACGCCCAACCTTTGCAGGATCACGACGCCATGCAATCGTGCGGTTGTCTGGGTCATCAGGCTCAGTCCCCCAATCTTGGGCATACTCGACCAAGACCTGACGAACGCTGCCCAGCGCACCATTGGCGATCATCTCGCGCATTTGACGGACCATAGGATGAAACACATAAGGATGGGTCACCGCAAAATAGACACCTGTCTCTTGTGCCTTTTGCGCAAGACTATGGGCCTCTTGATTGGTAAGCGTCATAGGCTTGTCACAAATGACATTGATACCGGCCTCCATAAAGGCCATGGCGATTGGGAAATGCGTCCAATTTGGTGTGCAAATCGAAACGGCGTCAATGCCATCTTCACGCGCTGCTTCGACCTGTGCCATATTTTTAAAATCTGAATAAATCCGATCTTGGGGCAAAAACCAATCACGCCCAAAGGCTTGCGCACGTTCTGGATCAGAGGACAACGCACCAGCAACCAAATCCCATCTGTTGGACAAGCGAACACCAGTCCAATGCCATTGACCAACCAGCGCCGTTCCGCCGCCGCCGACAATTCCCAATCTTAGGCGACGTTTGGCAGATGGGTATGCTTGTGTTCCAGAAAGTCCCATAGTTTGTGTCCTTAATCGCAGCAATTGTATTTCGTGTTGAGGCTATTAAAAAAAAACACCTCTCGCTAGTCCTTGAATGAGAAAACTTTATACGCCAATCTGCACCAGCAGTGCCGATATGCGCAAAGGATCCTATGATGAATGTTCAAAGACACAAAATAATCTGCGCCCCAGAACCGCGTACTCTGGAATTAATCTTTACCCCTGAAAAGTTAGAGGACCTGAGCGCAAGATACGAGTTAATCGAAGTACAAGCCTCAGAGGTTGGATCCCTAGATCCGAAACTTTTGTCCGAAGTGCGTTATATCATCGGCCAGCCGCCCATTTCAGCCAAGACACTGGATTCGCTGTCGTCATTGCGGGCAATTTTTAATGTTGAAAGCAACCTGATCAACAACATGCCCTATCAGACGCTTTTTGAACGCGGGATCCATGTGTTAACGACAGGTGCTGTTTTTGCACAACCGGTTGCCGAAATCAGCTTAGGATTTGCATTGGATCTAGCACGCGGGATTTCACACAATACCGCAGCATTTGGTGACAATACTGAATTATGGGGCGGCGATGGCAACACCGCTGCGCGTATGATTTCGGGCGCTGATGTGGGGATCATTGGCTTTGGTGATCTTGGGCGAACTCTTCGGGGGTTACTGCGCGGATTTTCCTGCAACATTCGTGTTTTCGACCCTTGGATGGCGCCGTCGACATTGGAAAAATACGACGTACAACCCGTCACAATTGATGAAATCCTGCATCACTCAGATTTCATTTTTGTCATGGCTGCCGTTACCACCGAAAACGCGCATTTTATCGGGCGCGATGCCTTTGCAAAAATGCGTAAAGGATGCCGATTTATCCTGATGAGCCGCGCAGAAGTTGTCGACTTTGATGCTATGTTAGATGCGATCGCAGCTGGCCATATCACAGCCGCGACTGACGTCTGGCCACAAGAGCCATTGCCACACGATCACCGCGCTCGTACATTGCCAGGGCTACTAAAGTCTGCGCATCGTGCAGGGGCAATGGACGAGGTTTTCAAAGGCATGGGCGATATGGTCTTAGAGGATCTGACCCTTTTAGACCGTGATCTGCCGCCGCAGTCATGCAAACGCGCAGAACGCGAAACCGCGACCAAGTTGCGATCAAAGCCGGTTGATACCAACTAAAACCCGCGCAAAGCGCCGCGTCATCAAGATATTTGTAAAAACGGGCTGTGCTGCATGGTCGATGGAATCTCTGCACCCATAAGATTCAATACCGTTGGTGCCAGCTGTAGCTGTGACAACATTTCTGCATCGCCACAATAGTTTGCATCGCCAAAGTAATACAAAGCAAACTCCTGTTGTAACGGATCATGGCCACCATGATGTCCACGGGCATCTTGGCCGTGATCTGCGGTAATGATCAAATCATACCCCATTTCGCGCCATTTTGGGACCCAACGCGCCAACATTTCATCCATAACAAAACAGGCATGATCCATTTCTTGGCAATCATGAAAAAAACGGTGGCCCATGCTGTCCAATGTGCAGGTATGCAAAATACCATAATCCAATGAAAACCGATGGCACAGCATCGTTAATGTCGCAAATAAATCGGCATCAGAGGGTGTCATTTGATTAATCAAACCATACCCCGTCATCGTGTGAAAACGTCCGTGATTGATGGTCGCGCTATCGGGTTCATCGTATTCAATATCGCGCACTGGATCAAACGGCGCACGATTGAAAAATTCGGACCAAAAACTGTGCGTCACGGCGCCTGTCACATATCCTTTTTTGCGCAGTTGACCGAAAATGTCAGGCTGTTTGACGCGAAAAATATTGTCATTTCCCGTTACACCATGCGTCTGTGGCGTCACGCCTGTATGGATAGACGCATAACAACTGGCTGACGTGCTTGGTAAAACGGATGTCATCTTCCAACGCCGCGCGTCACCGGATTGTACCCACCCCTCAAGATTACCAAAAAGCCTTGTCCAATTGCGATAGGGAACGCCGTCAATAATCAAAAGTAATACTTTTCGCGCCATTTTATCCTCGTGTTTGATCGCTATCTTACAGGCGACAAGCGGTTTTTTCCAAGTCTGGGATGTAAGCTTCCCGCAACTTTCCAAGCTGCCAAGCTGGCAATGCCAGAAGCCAAAAAGATGCCAGACACAGGTGCAACGGTCAGGATCAGCCATGCAATCCCAGGCGTCAGGATACCCGAAACGTCACGAAAGCTAGAATAAATTGCAGACATTTCAGTACGCTCAGAGGGCTTCACCGACATCAAGAATGGCAATCCCCCGCAAATGTCTAACAAAATCAAAAAATAACTGCCCACGAACAAAAATGCGACGGTCCCCCACGCGTAATCACTGACAATTGTGGCGACGGCAAATAAGATCGCAACCGCTAAAAACCCTGTTTGAACTGCAAATTTGACCGAAAATGATTGCACAAACCTAAGCATAAAGGGCGCACAAAACAGACCCGCGTTTGTGATCGACAAAAAGATACCACCCACCTGTTCACCAAGCCCGTTTACCACTGCAAAAATCGGCAGATACACCACATAAGCCCACCAGCCACAGGATCGAATAACCGCAAACAGCCATCCTGCTATCAACCGTGGCTGCACGGCAAACCGACCTAAATAAGCCAATGGATTGACAGTCGGTCGTCGGGCCTTTGAAATCAATTTTCCATTGCCAAGACGCATATATAAAAACGTCGTCAGCAGGAACGTGGCTGATATCGCCGACAAGATGAACGGCAACGGAAACCAAAATTTCCACAACACAACACCAACGACCGGCCCGATCGTCCATCCCAGTGCAGAATAAAACATCCGCAACGTTTCACACTTTCCCAGCTCGACCCGCGCGATATAGTCCAGCACATAAGCATTAAAACAGACAAAGGTGATGACCGTCGCCAATGTGTTCAAAAGCAATCCCAAGATCACCATGTGTGGCAAACCCGTCGCCGCCAAACAAGACCCAAGAATATACCCAAGCGCCCCAATCACATACAAAATACGTCTTGGTATGAAATTATTAAAATAGGGAACCAATAATCCAACGATCAACGATAATACACCAATCGCGAAATACATCGAACTGACCAACGACGCGCTTTTCAACGCGTCATATGCGGCCACAGGAAAGACCGAAATTAACATTCCACGGGTGATTGCTTCGAACCCTGAAATTGCGGCAAAGCCCTTTATTGATGGGGCTGGTGCATGACGCAGCCATTCTGGGATACGACGTTCAAACATATATGAAAAACAGCCAAAGTGGTTGATGCTATACTGTCACTGTTTTTCAAAATGCCCGCACTAAACCGCCTAAAGGCGGCATGGATGTCGAAAAGTGTCGCTTTGCGCAGTGTTTTAGCGTGGGGATCAAACGCGCTCTAAAGCGACTGAAATACCTTGACCTACGCCGATGCACATGGTTGCAACTGCATACCGTCCCTGGACTTGGTTTAATTCCAACGCAGCGGTGCCGGTAATGCGCGCCCCTGACATACCCAATGGATGGCCCAGCGCGATCGCACCGCCGTTTGGGTTAACGCGGGGATCATCATCTGTGATGCCCAAACGACGCAATGTGGCAAGACCCTGGGCGGCAAAGGCTTCGTTCAATTCGATCACGCTTAGATCACTTTGTGACAGGCCCAAATGTGCCAAAAGCTTTTCAGTGGCAGGGGCAGGACCAATACCCATGATCCGTGGTGCAACACCCGCGGTGGCGCCGGCCATGACCCGCGCAATTGGGGTTAGACCATATTTTTTGGCCGCGGCGGCGCTTGCGATAATCAACGCAGCCGCGCCGTCGTTCACGCCCGACGCATTGCCCGCGGTGACGGATCCCCCTTGGCGGAACGGCGCTTTGAGCTTTGCCAATGCATCAATCGTGGTCGCACGGGGATGTTCATCGGTATCCACCACAATCGCATCGCCCTTGCGTTGGGGTATTTCAACGGGCGTTATTTCTTGGGCAAAACGACCCGATGCAATCGCAGCGGCGGCTTTGTCCTGTGAACGCAGTGCAAACGCGTCTTGATCGGCACGATTTACGTTGAAATCTTCGGCGACGTTTTCGGCCGTTTCTGGCATGGAATCAACGCCGTATTGCGATTTCATCAGCGGGTTCACAAACCGCCATCCGATCGTTGTGTCATAAACTGCGTTTGACCGCGAAAACGCCGTTTCCGCCTTGGGCATAACAAAGGGTGCGCGGCTCATGCTTTCGACACCACCTGCGATAATAATTTCGGCCTCGCCAGATTTTATCGCGCGTGCGGCTGCGATAACGGCGTCCATACCCGATCCACACAAACGGTTCATTGTGGTGCCGGGCACCGTGTCCGGCAACCCCGCCAACAGTGCAGACATGCGCGCGACGTTGCGATTGTCTTCGCCTGCTTGGTTGGCACAGCCATAGATGACTTCGTCTACCGCGCCCCAATCCACACCTGTGTTTCGGGCCATTAACGCCTTGATCGGGATCGCGCCCAAATCATCCGCGCGTACCGACGAAAGCGCGCCGCCAAAGCGGCCAATCGGGGTGCGGATGTAATCACAGATAAACGCGTCTTGCATGAATTTTGTCCCTAATTTTAAACGTCGGTATTACGTCGGTATTGCGTCAGTAAAGTATCGGTATTTGCACAGTATTCCAAAACAGGGCTGATGCGCCAAGCGATTGGATCATTTGCGGCCAAAGCGCGTAATTCGCGCACAATATTTGCGGCGCCCAATGTGTCGGCATAATGCATCAACCCACCGCGCCAACGAGGAAAGCCATACCCAAAGACAGTCACCAAATCGATGTCGGCGGCGGTTTCGGCAATGCCTTCGTGCAAAATATCGGCGGCTTCGTTGATCATCGCCAATAACAATGTTTTGCTAATCTCGTCCTTGCCAATGTCGCGGCGGGTGACTTTGGCAAAGTGGGATTCTTCGCGGATCAAATCTTCGACCAGCGGATCGTCAACACGTCCGCCACCGCCCGGATAACGATACCAGCCAACACCGGCCTTTTTACCAAGGCGGCCTTCCTGGACCATGCGATCAGAAATAGGGATATAACGACGGTTTGGATCACGCGTTTCATCTTGGCGACGGCGATTGGCATAGGC
>RFZH01000067.1 GCA_009920815.1 Paracoccaceae bacterium | reverse complement strand
AAGGTTACAGCCTCACTCGCCGCGCGCGCGGTTTCCATATACTCGGCAATCGACTGCGGCGCAGTTGTTGACAGTTCAAAACGGTTTGATTTTGTGTTTAGCGACCAGTCTGAGCCCAAGGCGTTTGACGCGTAAGAAAGGGTCGTTGTTGACAGGCAATCGCGATTAAATTCGCAGATCTGTTGATCAGTTACAGAATATATTCCTACAGTGTACGGTATCGACACTGTGTATTTTTTCGTTTGAAAATTTAAGAAACCGAGCCCAAACCCAAGCGCGAATACAGTGCAAAGAATAATTATAAATTTGCCCCGCCACAAGGTTTCGGCAAGTTCGAATAAATCAATTTCATCACTCTCATATTGCTGTGTCCTATGCTTACCTAAACGTACTTTGTCTATCATCACAGTTTTATAAACGTAAAATCAAATACTTCGCAACATTTTTGCGGCTTAATAATATGATTATAACACTAAAGCGCCATCATCCTAGTTGATGAGGCCTCCCATCTCGCAGAAAAAATAAAATCCAAGGCCCAACACCGCAAAGTATCAGGCCTTAGATTTGATTATTCCCACTCAATCGTACCTGGAGGTTTCGATGTGATGTCGTAGGTACAGCGATTTATGCCTTTGACCTCGTTGATGATACGCGTTGCCGTTTCGCCCAAAAATTCGTGCGTGAAAGGATAATAATCAGCAGTCATACCATCAACTGATGTCACAGCGCGCAAGGCACAGGCGTAATCATATGTACGGCCATCACCCATAACGCCAACCGTGCGCACAGGCAGGATTGCGACAAAGGCTTGCCAAATTTCATCGTAAAGCCCGTGCTTGCGGATTTGATCGATATAAACCGCGTCAGCCTTGCGTAGAATTTCCAACTTTTCACGGGTAATTTCGCCAGGGCAGCGGATCGCAAGACCCGGTCCGGGGAATGGATGGCGCCCAATAAATGACGCGGGCAAGCCCAGTTCACGGCCTAACGCGCGGACTTCGTCTTTGAACAATTCGCGCAGGGGTTCGACCAGTTTCAACCCCATTTTTTCCGGCAAACCACCCACATTGTGGTGTGATTTAATCGTGACAGACGGTCCACCGCTAAAGGATACGCTTTCGATCACGTCGGGGTAGAGCGTGCCTTGGGCAAGAAATTCTGCACCTTCGATTTGGTTGGCATATTTTTGGAACACATCAATAAACAGACGCCCAATGGTTTTGCGTTTGGTTTCGGGGTCTGACATCCCCTCAAGTTCGCCCAGGAACAAATCGCTTTCGTCGGCATGGATCAATGGGATGTTGTAATTGTCCCGGAACATCGTCACGACTTCTTCCGCTTCGCCTTGACGCAACAACCCGTGATCTACAAAAACACAGGTCAGCTGATCACCGATGGCTTCATGGATCAAAACGGCCGCCACCGAGCTATCGACGCCGCCAGATAGGCCACAGATCACCTTTTTGTCGCCGACTTGTTCGCGGATCTTGGCAATGGCCTGTTCACGATACGCGCCCATGGTCCAATCGCCTTTGAACCCTGCCAGTCGCACAAAGTTTTCGTAAAGCTTTGCGCCTTTTGGGGTATGATGAACTTCGGGATGAAACTGCACGGCATAGAAATTACGCGACAGATCAGCGGTAATGGCAAACGGTGCATTGGGGGATGTGCCATAAACCTCGAACCCGGGCGCGATTTTTGATACGTGATCGCCGTGGCTCATCCAAACTTGTTCATCACCATCGTTGAACCAGCCATCAAGAATGTTCAAAGATCCTTTTGGCGTAACGTAGGCACGCCCAAATTCCGCGGTCCCATGGCCGCTGTCGACCTGACCGCCCAGCTGTTGCATCATGGTTTGCTGACCATAGCATATGCCAAGGATCGGGACGCCCATGGTGAACGCACTTTCGGGCGCACGTGGGCTGCCAGCGCGCGTCACGCTGTCAGGTCCACCAGAAAATATGATCGCTTTTGGCGCAAATTCTGCCAAAAATGCATCAGTCACATTCTGATAGGGGTGAATTTCGCAATAAACACTTAGCTCGCGCAAACGACGTGCTATCAGCTGCGTCACTTGGCTGCCAAAGTCTATGATGAGAAGGCGGTCGTGCGATGTCTGTTCCATGCGATCCCATTACTGCGCTGCTTGGGTTTGTGCAAGAGATATGCGCGTTATTGAGGTTCAAATCTGTTTCAAAGTGATATAGAGACGCGTCAAATCACACATGAGGTCAATTACGTGAGCCAGCATCACGAAAATATCCGCCGCGCCGCGCGTCTGTCTGTGGCGCCGATGATGGAATGGACGGATCGGCATTGTCGGTATTTTCACCGGCTTATGTCGCGTGATACATTGTTGTACACAGAAATGGTGACCGCGCCTGCTTTGGTGCGGGGTCGGGCGTTCCATTTGTTGGATTTTGATGCCGCTGAACATCCTTTGGCCTTACAGCTGGGCGGTTCTGACCCTACAGAGCTGGGCGAGGCGGCGGCGATCGGGGCCGAACATGGCTATGATGAGATAAACTTAAATGTGGGATGCCCTTCAGATCGGGTACAATCAGGCGCCTTTGGGGCCGTGTTAATGAAAACCCCCGATTTGGTGGCGCACTGTTGCCGCGCAATGATTGATGCGGTCGATGTTGAAGTCACTGTTAAATGTCGGATCGGTGTCGATGATCAGGACCCCGAGACCGTCTTGCCCGATTTTTTGGCACGTGTGTCAGACGCAGGCGTTACACGGTTTACGATCCACGCGCGTAAAGCATGGTTGCAAGGGCTAAGCCCCAAGGAAAATCGTCATATCCCGCCATTGGATTACGATTTGGTCCATCGGATGAAGGAACGTTTTCCTGACCTGCATTTGTCAATCAATGGCGGCATTGAAACATTGGACGCGGCGCGGGATCACTTGGATCGCGGATTGGACGGGGTAATGATCGGTCGGGCGGCGTATCATTATCCCGCGCAAATCCTGTGTGACGCAGATCAAAAGATTTACGGCGACGGTCTCACCAAAGATCCGATTATGATCGTTCAATCCATGATGCCCTATATCACCAAGCATATTGAAATGGGTGGACGGTTGCATCAGGTGACGCGCCACATGCTTGGTCTGTTTCATGGGCAACCTGGCGCACGTCTTTGGCGCCGGACCTTATCGGAACGTGCCCATTGTTCGGGACCAGAGTTGGTATTGGAAGCATTAGAGCACATCAAAGAGGCGTAATATGTTTTTGGGTCTAGATTTAGGAACCTCAGCATTAAAAGTGATTGTCTATCGCGACACTCAGATCATCGCGCAAACGTCGACTGCTTATCCGATGTCCAATCCGAAGGCCAGTTGGGTCGAGCAAGATCCAGCACTTTGGACCTCGGCGTTGAACACCTGTCTGATGGCGTTACGCCAGACAGTAAATCTGGGTGATGTCATTGGTGTCGGTCTAACAGGGCAAATGCATGGCTTGGTTGCGTTGGACAGACATGGTAAGCTGTTGCGGCCTGCGATCCTTTGGAATGACAATCGTGCGGTGGCGCAGGCGGTTGAATTGAACAGCAGCCTTCCGAATATTGGCATGATTGCTGGCATTCCCGCATTACCTAGTTTTCCAGCCGTTAAGATGCGGTGGATTAAACAACATGAACCGGAAATCTTTACATCAATCCATAAGGTTCTGATGCCAAAGGATTATATTGGGTTTTGTCTGCATGGCGCATATGTCACTGATCACAGCGATGCAGCCGCATCTTTGTGGTATGATCAGACTGCGCAAGTTTGGTCAGAAACAATATGTGCAGCGTCAGACACGCGTTTGGATCAATTGCCCGACATTCGGTTTGGCCATCAGGTTGCCGGCCACATCACTGCATCGGCGTCAGAGTCATTTGGTTTGCCCAAGGGGATTCCTGTGTTTGCAGGGGCGGGCGATTGCGTCGGTGGCGCTATTGCGTTGGGCGCTGTGAAACCGGGGCGCGGTTTGATTTCGATTGGGACGTCCGGTCAATTGTGGCACTGTTTGGATCACTATGCCCCACGACCTGATCGATTTGTGCATGCTTTTTCACATGCTCTACCAAATCGTTGGTACCAAATGGCCGCCATGTTAAATGGTGCGCGCCCCTTAGCGTGGTTAGGCGAAACCCTAGGGCAACCTGTTGCAGACTTGTTAACCAAGGCTCAGAACCATCAAGGGCATGTACCAACATTCCTGCCTTATATGGCCGGCGAACGCAGCCCACATGGCAACCCCGCGCTGCGCGGTGGGTTTTTGGGGCTGGACACAGGTACCACAGATGCGGCGATGGCGCGGGCGGTGGTGGATGCCATTGCATTTTCCTTTGCCGATTGTTTGGCCAGCTTTGGTGATACAGCGGCGGCACAGGCAAAATTGTTTGCCATCGGTGGCGGCGCGCAAAGTGATTTTATTTGCCAAACTGTGTCAAACGCCACTGGGTTGACCTTTCATCGGACCGATGACGCGGCGGCAGGTGCCGCATTGGGGGCGGCTAAATTGGCAGCGTTTGGGGCAGGGGCGATTGATATGGCGGCGTTGGAACAAATGCCCGCGTCAGAAACAACCTTTGAACCAAAGGGGGATGACGCATTGATGAGCCGATATGAACGGTTCAAAGCGGCCTTTGCGGCGGCGGATGCGTTTTCTAAATATCATTAGATTTGGTCTGCGTCCTGGCGCAGTGTATATGTTGCTTTACGTCGACCAGTCAAAAAAAACCCGCCAATTTGGCGGGTTTTGGTTTTGTTAGTCAGGCTCTTTTGCGCCGGTCATGAGCGCCACAGCGTCAGACATTGAATAATCCTTTGGATCAATTACACATAAACGTTTCCCCAAACGGTGTACGTGAATACGATCTGCGACCTCAAACACATGTGGCATGTTATGGCTGATCAGGATGATTGGAATACCGCGCGATTTCACGTCGCGGATCAATTCCAAAACGCGACGGCTTTCTTTAACGCCGAGCGCTGCGGTTGGTTCATCGAGAATAATCACCTTTGACCCAAACGCCGCCGCACGGGCCACGGCAACACCTTGGCGTTGTCCACCCGACAGGGTTTCAACAGCCTGATTGATGTTTTGGATGGTCATAAGCCCAAGATCAGACAGCTTTTGTCGCGCGATGTCTTCCATTTTTTTGCGGTCCAATTGACGCAGAATTGACCCGCGCCAACCGGGTTTACGCAATTCTCGGCCCATGAACATATTGTCGGCAATCGACAGGGCCGGCGACATGGCCAGTGTTTGATACACCGTTTCAATGCCGGCCTCGCGGGCCTCAATCGGGCTTTCGAATTGGATTTTCTTTCCTTCTAATTCGATTGTTCCCGCGTCTGGGATGACCGCGCCTGAAATTGCTTTGATCAAAGA
This sequence comes from Paracoccaceae bacterium, assembly GCA_009920815.1. Taxonomy (GTDB): domain Bacteria; phylum Pseudomonadota; class Alphaproteobacteria; order Rhodobacterales; family Rhodobacteraceae; genus CAJXSD01. The sequence continues at coordinate 4,712 of RFZH01000067.1, read as the reverse complement.
CGATTTACCGGCACCGTTATCACCAATAACGGCCAGAATTTCACCGGGCATCAAGTCAAAATCACAATGATCCAACGCAGTGACTTTGCCATAGCGTTTGACCAGGCCGCGTGCTGTAAGAATAGGTTCCATTATGCTGCTACCTTTCTGATCCATTGGTCAACGGCCACAGCCGCGATGATTAATGCGCCAATCAACAAATATGTCCATTGCGCATCCGCGCCAAGCAGGCGCAGGCCCAACGTGAAGACACCAACAATCAATGCGCCAAAGAATGTGCCAAGGATCGAGCCACGTCCGCCGAATAGAGAGATACCCCCAATCACCACAGCCGTGATGCTTTCGATGTTCAAAAGCTGACCAGATGTTGGTGATACCGATCCGATACGGCCGATCAACGCCCATCCACCGATGGCGCAAATCAAGCCAGATACCGCGTAAACCGAAATTAGGGTGCGCTTGACGTTTACACCTGACAGCTCTGCCGCTTCGGGATCATCACCGACCGCATAAACATGTCGTCCCCACGCGGTGTGTCGCAAGACGTAGGCAAGAATTAGAACCAAGGCGACCATAAAAATTACGCCAATTGTAAAGACAGCGCCGCCCACCTTGAATTTCCAACCAAGCATTTGCAACAGCGGTGCGTTGGCCTCAATGTCTTGGCTGCGAATGGTTTCGTTTTTGGAGTAAAGAAAGTTCGCCGCAAGCACGATTTGCCACATGCCCAATGTCACGATGAAGGGGGGCAATTTCATGTGCGCGACCAACCAGCCATTTATTCCGCCGATCAGGGTGCCAAACGCCAAGCCGCACACAATCGAAATCTCGACTGGCAAGCCATAGCGGAATGTAAAGGTCCCCATCACGATTGAGGAAATGACTGCAATCGCGCCAACGGATAATTCAATGCCGGCTGTCAAAATAACCAAGCTTTGCGCCGCGGCTATGATGCCGACGATTTGAACCTGTTGTAGGATCAGTGTCATCGCGAAGGGAGAAAAGAATTTTTGACCCAAAAGCATACCAAACACAGCAATCGCACCGACAAGCACCAATAATGGCACCATTGCGGGGGTCGTATGTAGAAGGTGATGGAATTTGGACAAAAGTCCGTGTGAGTCATCGTCAAACGATGCAACCTCTGTTGCGGCGTTTTGCGCGACCGCCTCGTAATTATCGTCCTGAGGCATGTACTGTCTCCCTAAGGTTCGCGTTCCAGAAAAAAAGGGCGACCTAAAATTCGCCCTTTCTTGATTCTATGTTAGCGGCGTATTAGCCCCAGCAAAGCTCAGTGCCTTTGGCTGTGTCAATGCTGTCAACGCCTGGTGCTGGTTTATCAGTCACCAATGCAACGCCTGTGTCAAAGAAATCTTTGCCAGCTGTTGGCGCGGGTTTCGTACCGTTTTTCGCCCATTCAACGATCGCTTCGATGCCTTTAGACGCCATCAACAATGGGTATTGTTGTGATGTTGCACCGATAACGCCGTCTTTTACGTTGGCGACACCTGGGCAACCGCCGTCAACAGAAACGATCAATACATCGTTTTCACGACCAATTGCTTTCAACGCTTCGTATGCGCCGGCTGCCGCTGGTTCGTTGATTGTGTAAACAACGTTGATCATAGGATCTTTGGCAAGAAGGTTTTCCATCGCCTTGCGGCCGCCTTCTTCGTTGCCTGCGGTTACGTCGTTACCAACGATGCGGCTATCTGTTTCATCGCCCCAACGGTTTGGATCGCCCAGTTCAATGCCAAAACCTTGCAGGAAGCCTTGGTCACGCAGAACGCCGACGGTTGGCTGAGAAACGGCCAAATCCAACATCGCGATTTTTGCATTTGCAGCATCTGCACCAAGCGCAGCCGCCGCCCATTTGCCGATCAATTCACCGGCTAGGAAGTTGTCGGTTGCGAATGTCATGTCGGCTGCATCGATTGGGCTAAGTGGTGTGTCCAATGCGATAACAACTAGGCCTGCATCGCGTGCCTGTTGTACAGCTGGTACGATGGATGATGTGTCAGATGCTGCAATCAAAATACCTTTTGCGCCATCTGCGATACATGTTTCAATCGCTGCAACCTGTGTTTCGTGGTCGCCGTCGACCTTACCCGCATATGTGGATAGGTTAACGCCCAATTCTTCTGCTTTTGCCAACGCGCCTTCGCGCATTTTTACGAAGAATGGGTTTGTGTCTGTTTTTGTGATCAAGCAAGCAGAAATGCCGTGGCCGCCCGCGAATGCAGTCGTACCTACGGACATAATTGCGGCGACAGCTGCGCCAGTCAGTAGCTTTTTCATGATTTCCTCCCAAGGTGATTGTGCGGTTTCCCGCGATGAATGATGTAAGAGTGTCGTTCTCTCAATGGTTTGTCAATAAATAAATGAAATTGATTTATTTATTTTTCAATGCCCTCTTGATTCCCAATAGTTTATAGCAATTTTCAAATTGCTTTAGAAATTATCACATGATTACAGAGGTCTATAAAATGTTAGCGTTATCAATGAATTGGGTCAGAATGGAATATCAATTGGGTGATAATCTGACTACACTTTGGTTTGGGTGAATGGTTTTTGTGCTGTTTAATCTGTGCAGGCCGTGATCTAAAAACGAATCTGTTTTTTGATTTTTAGGGGGGGTGGCTGATAAAAATCTCGATACACGAGTTTAAGTAAGGCGGCTGATTCACGCCTTGATCTGACGGTGCAAGCTGATGTCACTAAATCGAAAGATCTGTTATTCTTTCACGTCTTTGCAAAAGCTTTCAAAAACGGCAGTATAGTTACCGACAAGGTTCATGGCCCAGGTCAATTCACCCGCTGCCTGTTTGTCACCGCCGTTGGCGCGCAAATCGTCCCAACGTTCGTCTGCCATCGTCAGCAGGAATTGAATGCCATCATAAATTTCTTGGCACTGCTCAACGGGCATTTGCTTTGTGGTGCTAAAGCTTGGCGTTGCGAGCGTGGTTAAAATAACAAAGCCGATCAATATTTTCATTCACTTGATCCACGGACAGTGTTGATTACAGCATTGCTGCCACGTTCAGCGGATCCAACTGTTGCCTCAAGCACGTAATAAATACCTTTGGAAAACATGCTGAACGGATCTTTCTGGTCTGGAAAGGGGCGGGGGTGTTCAACAACCGACGAACATGCAGCGCAACCAAGAAGGATAAACAAAGAAAAAACAAATCGGCGCATCGCGTATCCTCTGGCTAATGAAAACAGGTATACCTTGCATATGGTAATGTGCCTATCAGGAAAACCAAAAAATGGGGATTTGTAATAGATTATCAAATAAAAAAAGGTCCCGAATGAACGAGACCCTTTTTAATGGCTCCGGCGGTAGGGATCGAACCTTCGACCAATTGATTAACAGACTACTGCTCTACCGCTGAGCTAATTCAATAAAAATGCGTTTTATCAATGTGATAGTATTTTAATTAACGCTATTTTACGCTAAACTTCTGTAAGTTCCGACAAAATGTCTGGCTGATTGTCTGGCTGAAAAGAGGTGAAATGTCTATTATAAAATGTCACATAGACCGTCGTGAAATTGATAAAGCGATAAAACTACAGCGCAAATTGAAAAAAAAGTAACCCTCGTAGATATTACTGGTTTGCGCTTAGCAATAAACAATGCCTCCGCTAGCTGGAATGTAAATTTTAGACGCCGCGGATTAAATTATGAAGGGCAGCGCCATCCTCAACGAACACTAAAGATCGGCGACTTATTAAGCCTTAGTCCAAATGCTGCACGAATGAAGGCCGAAGAAATTAAAGCTGAGGTGTGAAATGGTGCTGATCCTTTAAAATGAATAGAAAATGAAAAGAGGATGAGTAGGGAGGCAGAATATCGCGAAAGACCCCTTCAAATATGGCTGGAAGAATACCGAAGTGAAATACTTGGTACACATACAAAGTACAAAGTTACGGAATATGTAAACGTAAAAATGACGTTAAATGAACTAGGTATGTTAGCTTCATCAGCGTCTGAATTGAGCGTTTTTGATTTAATAAAAATTGCCAAAATTCATCGTGAAAAGCCTGCAACAGGGCGTCAACGTTTTGGTGCGTTTAGTCGGTTTATTGATTACTTGGTGTTAAAGAATGCAATCCAATCAAATCCTGCAAAAAAGTTGTTGCCTGAACAAAAACCAAAGCCTGCTGCTGCACGTACAGTTTTCTATTCGGTCGAAGAATTAAGGTCTATTTGGTTCCCAAAAGTTGAAATTAGAGCAGATTACCTTAAATTCGTTCGCTTTTTAATGATAATGCCGTTGCGAGCGGGGGAAGCATCTGAATTAACAGGCGTTAACATTTTTTTAAATGAAAAAGAAATAAGATTGTCAGCCGATGAGACTAAGAATAAAAATTCTTTTGTAATACCTCTTCCTCCTTCAATTGGTGGAGGGATTTACCGCAGTAGTAAAGACTATAACTACGACATTTCGGGATACGGTGGTCAAGGTATGCGTACGGCAATATCGATACTGATGGCAACGGTGATGTCGATGGCTACATTTATCTTGAAGATGGACGCGAAGTTTATTTTGAAGGTGAGTTTGTGCGAAAGGGCGAGATAGAGGGTTACGACGAAGATGGAAATTGGTATGAATTTGAAGTTGACTAAGCCTAAAAGTAACAACCCATTAGCTTAATTCAGTTTTTATTTATAATTTAGTTATACTCCACTCCTGAAACCAAACCTTGCC
>RFZH01000066.1 GCA_009920815.1 Paracoccaceae bacterium | reverse complement strand
ATGGACCGATGATCGCGATCTGGGCACACCTGCAGCGCATGGCGCACCTGTGACCTTGACCATCGACGGGACCGAGGTCACGGTTCCCGAGGGAACGTCGGTGATGCGGGCCTCTGCGCTTGCGGGGATCAGCGTTCCAAAGCTATGCGCAACCGACAGTATCGAAGCATTCGGATCCTGCCGCCTGTGCGTTGTCGAAATCGAAGGACGTCGTGGCACGCCCGCGTCCTGTACGACCCCTGTGGCGGCGGGCATGGTGGTGCACACCCAATCGTCCAAAGTCCGCAAAATCCGCAAAGGCGTGATGGAGCTTTATATCTCGGACCACCCCTTGGATTGTTTGACCTGTTCGGCAAATGGCGATTGCGAATTGCAAGACATGGCAGGGGCCGTTGGCCTGCGCGATGTGCGCTACGAGGCGCCCAAAGGTGGCAGCTTGGTCAATCATTTCGAGGTGCGCGATACATCGGGCGAAGCGAACCCTGATTATTTACCCTGCGACAGCTCGAACCCCTATTTCAACTATGACCCCAGCAAATGCATTGTGTGCAACCGCTGTGTGCGTGCCTGTGAAGAGGTGCAAGGCACATTCGCCCTGACCATTGAAGGGCGCGGTTTTGACAGCCGTGTTTCCGCCGGTGGCGCAGAGGACAATTTCCTATCCTCCGATTGCGTCAGCTGTGGCGCTTGCGTTCAGGCCTGCCCAACGGGCACATTGGTTGAAAAATCGGTCGTTGAACTGGGTACGCCGGAACGTTCTGTCGTGACCACGTGCGCCTATTGCGGTGTTGGGTGTTCGTTCAAGGCCGAAATGCAGGGCGATCAATTGGTTCGCATGGTACCGTTCAAAAATGGATCGGCAAACCGTGGTCATTCCTGCGTCAAAGGGCGGTTTGCCTATGGCTACGCAACCCATCAGGATCGCATCCTAAACCCGATGATCCGCGACACAATTGACGAACCATGGCGCGAAGTCAGCTGGGACGAGGCATTGACCTTTACGGCGAACAAGCTCCGTGGCTTGCAGGAAAAATACGGTAAAAAATCGATTGGTGTGATTACCTCTAGCCGGTGCACAAACGAAGAGTCCTATCTTGTGCAAAAATTGACCCGCGCGGTTTTTGGCAACAACAACACAGATACCTGTGCCCGCGTATGCCATTCGCCTACGGGTTACGGTCTGGGGCAAACCTTTGGTACGTCTGCGGGAACGCAGGACTTTGACAGCGTTGAACATACTGATGTCGTGATCGTCATTGGGGCCAATCCGACTGACGGGCACCCTGTGTTTGCATCGCGTTTGAAAAAACGTCTGCGCAAAGGTGCAAAGTTGATCGTCATTGATCCACGTCGGATCGATTTGGTGAAATCTGCACATATCAAAGCGGCGCATCACCTGCCATTGCGCCCCGGTACAAATGTCGCGGTTGTCACGGCGCTGGCCCACGTCATCGTTACCGAAGGTTTGATGGACGAAGAGTTTATCCGCACCCGTTGTGACTGGGATGAATTCCAAGAATATGCTGAATTCGTATCCCAAGACCGTCACAGCCCAGAGGCAACCGAATTGCTGACCGGCGTGCCATCTGCAGAATTGCGCGCCGCCGCGCGTTTGTTTGCCAAAGGTGGCAATGGCGCGATTTATTACGGCTTGGGCGTCACCGAACATAGCCAAGGCTCAACCACGGTTATGGGCATCGCTAACCTTGCCATGTTGACCGGTAACATCGGTCGCAAAGGTGTGGGCGTAAACCCATTGCGCGGTCAAAACAACGTGCAAGGGTCCTGTGACATGGGGTCATTCCCGCACGAATTGCCCGGTTATCGCCATGTGAAATTGCCCGAAGTGCGCGCGATTTTCGAAAACGCTTGGGGCGTGGAAATCGATCCGGAACCCGGCCTGCGCATTCCAAACATGTTGGACGCCGCCGTCGATGGCACGTTCAAGGCGCTGTATTGCCAGGGCGAGGATATCCTGCAATCTGACCCCGATACAAAACACGTGGCCGCAGGTTTGGCAGCGATGGAATGTGTGATCGTGCATGACCTGTTCCTGAACGAAACCGCGAATTATGCGCATGTGTTTTTGCCCGGTTCAACGTTCTTAGAAAAGGACGGCACATTCACCAACGCCGAACGCCGCATCAACCGCGTGCGTCGTGTGATGGCACCGCGCAACGGCTATGCTGATTGGGAGGTCACGCAGTTGCTTGCCAATGCCATGGGGGCAGGTTGGTCCTATACCCATCCAAGCGAAATCATGGCCGAAATCGCGGCAACAACACCTTCATTTGCCAATGTAAGTTACGAGCTACTTGAACAGCGGGGCTCAGTGCAATGGCCGTGCAACGATGCAAACCCTGAGGGTACGCCTTTGATGCATGTCGACGGCTTTGTGCGTGGCAAGGGACGTTTTATCGTCACCGAATACGTGGCGACGGATGAACGGACCGGCCCAAGGTTCCCGCTTTTGCTGACGACAGGGCGTATCTTGTCACAATACAACGTGGGGGCGCAAACTCGGCGCACTCAGAACGTCGTTTGGCATGATCAGGACGTGTTAGAAATTCACCCACATGATGCCGAAACCCGTGGGATCAATGATGGTGATTTCGTAAAACTTGCGTCACGTTCTGGCGATACCAGCTTGCGCGCTAAAATTACCGATCGCGTGTCGCCGGGTGTGGTTTATACGACATTCCACCACCCCGATACACAGGCCAACGTCATTACCACCGATTATTCGGATTGGGCAACGAACTGTCCTGAATACAAGGTCACTGCAGTCCAGGTTAGCCCATCGAATGGTCCAACAGAGTGGCAAGAGGATTATAATGCCCAAGCGGAACGGTCACGCCGTATCCTGCCTGCCGCTGAATAATGACCAAGCCCGCTTTACAATCGCATCTTGCGATGGCCTGTGACACGCATGGCGTGTCACAGGTTTATCGCGATTTGGCGGTTGAAACTGCGGTTGCAATTTCCATCAACGGCACAACCCATGCTGTGATGATGACCAGCCCATCTGATCTTCGCGATTTTGCAATTGGCTTTGCCATTACCGAAGGTATCATCACAGGGTTAGGCCAAATCGAGTCTTTGGATATCATTGAACATGACACAGGGCTCGAAGCTCAGTTTTGGTTGGCTGACGATACGGCCCGACCCTTTTTAGCGCGCCGTCGTGCCATGGCGGGGCCTGTTGGTTGTGGTTTGTGTGGTATTGATAGTTTGGATCAAGCTGTTCGTCCTTTGCCTCGGCTGGCTGATCAAGGCCCTACAATAGACCCACACGTTATTGCAGCCGCGACTGATCAGTTGCGGGCGCATCAGCCGTTACATGATCAAACGCACGCAGCGCATGCGGCCGGATTTTTAACTCAAGATGGTTCTTTAGTTCTCGCGCGCGAAGATGTTGGGCGCCATAATGCACTTGATAAATTGATTGGTGCGATGATCGAAACGAATACTGCCCCTTCGACTGGGGCCATCGTTTTGACATCACGTGTTTCTGTTGAAATGGTCCAAAAAACCGCCATTGCGGGCTGTGCAATTATTATAGCCGCGTCGGCCCCGACAACCCATGCCTTGAAACTGGCCCAAGACGCAAACATTACCCTGTGCGCATCAGCGCGCGCAGGGCGCTTTGAATGTTATTCCCATCCCTTCCGCTTGAAAGGAAATGAAAATGTCACCTGAAAAAATGGTCCGTTCCGCCAATCAAATCGCGACTTTTTTTAGAACCCAGCCAGGCGTTGACCAAGTGGACAAAGTCGCATCACACTTACGCGATTTTTGGGATCCTAGGATGCGCCAGCAGCTCACGGAATATGTGAATTCGGGCGGGGAAAGCTTGGACGATCTTGTTTTACAGGCGTCTAAGCGGCTTTAAAGCGCGCTCTTACTTTCATCGTCATCACGATTCTTTTTGCCAGTTGGCCAAGCGTTTGTTTTGATCGGATCACCAAGGTGATCCGATGCTAAATCCAACAGGTTCAATTTGCAGTTTGGTTTTGGTCCACGTCGTCGATCACATCGGCATCTTCGACATTGCTTGCACTGGCGGGAACATTTGTGTCTGTTGGTGTTCCCATTAACAGCGGCAGCATTTCTAATCCGGTCGTCGTCGCAACCGAAGCGCTAGGCGGTACGCGCCAGGCTAATGTATCGAATGCATCACAGTGATCACACACAGGTGTCCAGTCTTGGTGAACTGTATTGCACTTGTCACAAACCCAGCTTGGCCCGCGCCGAGCGGTTAATGTTTTTGCCAACCATCCGCGAACAACAGCATCATCGGCACCCTCGCCACGCTCAATGGCAGCCATAATCGTTAGAACGCGCGCATCGGGATCGTGTTCAATCGCGTCGCCCAATGCGCGGCGCGCACCAGGAAAATCTTCGGCTGCAAGGTTCAACTCAGCCATCATAAGCCGCGTTTCCGAATGATTTGGATTTACCTTGGCAAGCATGCCAAACCGTTTCAGACGTTCCTGTGGCGTTTCATTCGGTTCGATCTGTGAAAATGTGGCGGCCAAATCTGGGTGCGGCTGTGATTGCCAAGCCTTTTTGATAACGCGTGCTGCAAGCTTGGGCTTTGCATCGTCAATATACCGTTGCGCTGCCAGACATGCTGCTGGCACGAGGTCGGGCGACAATTTATTGGCCTCGATTGCGGCTTCACGGGCCTCTATTGAATTTTCACTGTCTAGGATGTCCTTGGCCTGCGATAACGCCAATACCGCATCTCTGCGTTTATGAACATCACGCGGTACGCTTCCGCTTTTCAGCTTGGCCGCAAGTGTTTTTCGGGCACCTGTCCAATCATGTGATTTGGCCTGTAGCTGTAAAAGGATATCTTGCGTTTCGCCGTGGCGTGGCTTTAGTTCATAGGCCTTTTCAGCAAGCTTTAGCGCGACTTCTGTATTCCCGTCGTCAAGTTTCTGTTTCAGCAATCCGCGCAGCCCGACAAATTTTGTCGTGGGGTCTTGTAACAGTGACTTGTAAACATGCGCCGCTTTAGCTTTGTCGCCTGCCATTTCTGCAGCTTGGGCTGCCAGAAGGTTGGTCAAAGCGGGCTTTTGTAAATAGCTTTCGGCTTTTTTAGCTTTCGCCATCGCATCAGATGCGTCGCCTGATGCAATCGCAAGCAATCCCTCGGAAATCGCTTGGTATCCTTTGCGTTCGCGATTGCGGAAAAAATAACGCGATACGGCGGTTTCATCCCCGTTTATGAACTTTAAGAGCGCGACAACAAAAGAGAGAACCTTTAATGTGAACCAAATTGCGATGGTTAAAACGATCAACGCCATAACCGCCTGTATTGGACTAAATGTGTATTCTACGCCAGCCAAGGTGATCATAACGTTCCCGATCACGCGATCTTGGGCATCCATCAAATAAGTCGCACCCATTGAAAGCGCGGCAACGATGACAAGGAACAGCAGAATTTTGAATAATGAATTTAGCATATCAGTACCTCTTACTGTCCTAGGTCATTTCTAAGCGTTTTGATGGCATCGGTCGCGGAAACGCGCGCTTCGGCTGAGGCAATCCAATCAGACATTTGCGCGCGCGCAGCGTTGCTGAGTGTGTTTATCTCTGCCAGAGCAGTGGCAATGTCACCCTGTTTTACGGCTGCCTCGGCGCGGGACAAAACCGCATCAGCATCGTCGCCAGTTTTGGGGACAACAGAACGCGCATTAAATTGGGATTTCAGGAAATTGCCAATTTTGCTGAGACCTTGGCCTTGATCTAACTCGGTGCGCGCCGTTGCAAGCGCGGCACGCGCGCTTGAGGCAAAGCTGGATGAAAGGTCTTGGACAGTTGCAACGCCACTTGCGGCACTGGCCACAAGCGCTTGCGGCGCGGCACCATCCAATGCATCAGATAGATCTGCAATGACATCTTCAAACGCGAGCCCGCTGTCCATAGCAATACTTATTTTGTCCAAGGCACCACGCAACGTAATATCGCGTGCAACTTTTTCGGCGGCATCTGCTTTTGTTTTGGCGTCATCCATAAAACTTTGGATCGCTGAACGTTGACTGTCCAAATATGCGTTCATTGATTCAATTTCTTCGCGGTATTTTGCTACCAAATCGTCAGGTATAGCGCTTTCGATTGTTGATTTTTCTAACGCGGAAACACGGGCAACAACATCGATAAGCTGATCGGAGAGCTGTGTGTTTGTTTCTTTGAGTTTTCCAAGCGTCTCTAATTCGTTGCGCAGTTGGCCGATGTCTGCCTGACTGACCTCGGGGATTGGGCGGTCGCTTAAGGCTTTGATTTGATCGACCATCTGCGCAATTTGTATTTGTGTGTTTTCTTCAAACGCTATGCGATCGGGGTTTTCGGACCAAAGCGGGCTTTGTTGTTGCGTAAGTACCGCCGCACCAAACCCTAATGCAGCACAGACCGCACCTGCGACCAGCATCGGCATAATGCCCGATGCCTGTTTTTGGGGCGGAATTTGTTCAGGCTGCGATTCTGTCAAAGGGACGTCGGTGTGCGGCTCTGGCTCGACTGGCTCAGCATCGTTTTCGGATGGGGCGTTTGCGTCGTCTTGCAATTCCAGTTCGGCTGTTACTGTGTTCGGTTCCGCCGTTGTTTCTGAGGTGGATTTATTGGTACCCTTGTTGTCTAGGTCATCTATTTTAATGTTATCTTCGCCCATGATCACCCCGTCGTTTCCAGTATTTGCCTTAAAGCAATTCGCCTTTTGTACATTCCCGCCATACCTGCAATACCGCAGATTGCATTGATGGTCCATCTGGGCGAATTGCCACGTTTAGGTTTTTGACCGTTTTTGGGTCAATCAGGGACGCCACTTTGCGGCTCATCGCAATCACATGCCAATGTTTTTGTGGTCGAGCCGCCTGTAAAACTAACCTAGCACTGCGCGCCGAAAATAGGGGAAGAATAACTGGGTTTTCCCCCCTTGCAAGGTCAGCTAATAGATCAGCACTGGGTTTTATATCTTGTTGGATATAGCCGATTTTTTCATGTATTTCGATGCCGCGCGCCTCGGCCCGGCCTTTAAGATCTGTTGAAATATGCGCGCCACGGACGTAGAGGACCGGACCTTTGATATCTATGGCAAACAACGATTGTAATAGGTCGTCAGCTGTCCCTTGGGCGTTATGAATGTCATTTGATATCGCTTGCGCAGCTTCGGCGGTTTTTGGCCCAACCACAAAGCACGGGCGTGGCGGAAGTTGCCATTTTAGCGCGGCTTCAACCGCGTTGGTCGATGTGAAAACATATGCTGCAAAATGTGCATCAATTAAGTGTGGCTTTGCCACGAATTCGATTTCTTGTAGCGGGTGGATCGCGACCTTAATATCTGGTTGGGCTGATTTTAGCTGTGATGCAAACTCAGTTGCCGCCGCGTGTGGGCGTGTAATTAAGATCAGAGGGTCTAAGCGCGTCATGACTGACTTGGGATTGTTTGTCATTTACAACAATGTTACCTGCGTAAAGGAAACCTTACAATGGACCAATGAATGATTGACAAAGAATTTCATGTTTTGGGACTAGAAAGCAGCTGCGATGATACCGCAGCAGCCGTTCTTAGATTTGAAACCTCGGGTCGGGCCCATATCCTTTCATCCGTTGTCATGGGTCAAAATGCTTTGCATGCAGCATACGGCGGGGTTGTCCCTGAAATCGCGGCGCGGGCCCATTCTGAGCGCATTGATCTGTGTGTTGAACAAGCAGTCAAATTGCCTGGTCTACAATTAAAAGACGTTGATGTTATTGCTGCAACATCCGGACCCGGCTTAATCGGTGGTGTATTATCGGCGGTCATGTGCGCCAAGGGTCTTGCCAAAGGTCTTGGAAAGCCGCTGATAGGTGTCAACCATTTGGCAGGGCATGCACTTACGCCGCGTTTGACGGATCACATCGCGTTCCCATACCTGATGTTGTTGGTATCAGGTGGTCATTGTCAGTTTTTAGCTGTCAAAGGACCAAATGATTTTTCACGGATCGGCGGCACCATCGACGATGCGCCTGGCGAGGCTTTTGATAAAGTTGCGCGGCTCCTTGGCTTGCTACAACCTGGCGGACCAAGCGTCGAGCAATGGGCCAAGACAGGCGACCCCAACCGTTTTAAATTTCCGCGTCCCCTGTTGGATAGATCCGGCTGTGATATGTCTTTTTCGGGACTGAAGACGGCGTTGTTGCGCACACGTGACGCATTGGTGGATGCACAGGGTGGGCTTTATGATATCGACATTGCCGATATTTGTTCTGGTTTTCAAACAGCAGTTGGGGATGTGATGGCGGAAAAGCTGTCGCGCGCGATCAAAGAATTTCTTGCGGTTTCGCCAATGGGACAAACGGTGGCTATCGCAGGTGGTGTCGCCGCAAACGATTACTTGCGTGGGCGGCTTGCTGCAATTTGCTCTAATCATCATATGTTATTTACTGCGCCACCGCTCGCGCTGTGCACGGATAATGCAGCGATGATTGCATATGCGGGTGGCACGCTTTATCAACTGGGCCAAGTAGATGATCAACGACTGTCTGCGCGACCACGCTGGCCGTTGGACGTGGCGCAGCCTGCCTTATTGGGCGGTGGAAAAAAGGGGGCAAAAGCATGACAATTTCGGTTGTTGGGGCAGGTGCTTTTGGCACTGCACTTGCGATTGCTCTTGCACGCGAGGGGCGTGATGTTACGCTTTGGGCACGCGACAAAAATGCCGCTGAATACATGCAAAGAACACGTGCGAATGATGCAAAGGTTCAGGGCGTTTCATTTCCAAGCAGGATAGTCGTGACATCTGATTTTCACGTTGCGGCACAAAATGAGATTATTTTAAGGAAAGCCCTGATTGCATGTTGTAAAGGTTTTGAGGTTTCCACGGGCATTGGACCCTGCGGTATATTGGAAACAGTGACCGATCGCGTCGCAATTTTGACCGGCCCCAGTTTCGCGCATGACATTGCAAGAGGGTTGCCAACTGCCCTGACCCTTGCGGCACGAGATCACGCGTTAGGTCAAGTATTGCAGACATGTCTGGGGACGAAATCTTTGCGTCTCTATACAACAACCGACATCGTCGGTGCAGAGTTGGGCGGTGCATTGAAAAATGTGATCGCAATCGCCTGTGGCGCTACGATGGGTGCCGGGCTGGGGGAAAGTGCGCGTGCGGCGTTGATGACGCGCGGCTATGCCGAAATGTTGCGCATGGCAAAATCATTAGGCGCTCAGCCGCAGACGTTATCTGGCCTTTCTGGTTTTGGTGATTTGTCATTGACCTGCATGTCGACCGGATCACGTAATTATCGATTTGGTGTGTCGCTGGGGCGTGGAGAGGTGTTTGATGCCTCGGTTACCGTCGAGGGCGCAGCCACCGCAAATGCGGCATTGACCAAAGCTAAAGAATTCGGTTTGGATATGCCGATCACAAAGGCGGTTGACGCCTTGGTACAGGGGCGCATTGACGTTCAAGCAGCCATCGATATTTTGTTAACACGACCACAAAAGGAAGAATAATGCTAATCGCTCTTATCGCAAAAGACAAAGCGGGACATTTGGAAACACGCAAATCAAACCGCGACGCGCATCTTGCGTACATTAAGGAAACTGGCGTCGTTACCCAAGCAGGCCCGTTGTTGGGTGCTGACGCCCAAATGTGTGGGTCCTTGGTGGTTTTGGATGTTGCAGACATGGCTGCCGCGGAAGCTTGGGCAGAGCAAGACCCCTATGCAAAGGCAGGATTGTTTGAAACGGTCGAATTAATCCAATGGAACAAGGTCATCTAAGATGGCATATTGGCTGTTCAAATCCGAGCCTGAAACATGGAGTTGGTCTAATCAGCTGGCCAAAGGCGATGCAGGTGAAGAATGGAACGGCGTGCGGAATTACCAAGCCCGCAACAACATGCGTTTGATGCAAATTGGCGATCGCGGATTCTTTTACCATTCAAATAAAGAACGCGCGATCGTCGGTATCGTCGAGGTATGTGCCCTCTGTCATCCAGACACCACGACGGAAGATCCGCGTTGGGAGTGTGTTGATATACGTGCTGTCAAGTCGGTCGAAAAACCCGTAAGCCTAGATCAGATCAAGACCCATCCTGAGTTAAGTGAAATGGTGCTTGTTAAAAATTCCCGACTTTCTGTTCAACCAGTATCGCAATCTGAATGGGATCTCATTTGTGCAATGGCGGGCGTGACCGCTTAAGGCGCGATCATTGGTCATTGATCTGACTTCTCCGCTAGCGCTCGATAAATTTACCAATTCCAGCATATGCAATGATGCGTTTCCAAACTGGGTCTTTGTACTTTTAGCTGAAAGTGATTTGGCGCAATTGCGTCAAATATAGCGGCCTTGTCATGGACAATTCCATTTTTCCCGCGGATTTCAGAGTACACTATGTTTGGCACGCGTTTGCCAATGAACTGGACTGAAAGTTGGGCCATGCGTGTCGGAAATATAGGTTCAAACCAGTTTAGGTGATTTTTTAGGGTGCCGTCCCCCATCGATCGGATAATTTTAGTTTGACGGGTAAAATCGGTTAGAGCCGGGATTGGCTTTGGATAACTGATTTCATGTATTTCGGTATGTCCAGATCTGTGAACGGCTGAAGTTTCTTG
>RFZH01000065.1 GCA_009920815.1 Paracoccaceae bacterium | reverse complement strand
GCGACCGAGCTTCGCAATCGTATTCTGTTCACCCTAGGTTTGTTGATTGTTTATCGCCTGGGCACGTTTATTCCCGTTCCCGGTATTGATGGTGCGGCGTTGCGTGAATTTATGGCGCAAGCGCAAACCGGTATCGGTGGCATGTTAACCATGTTTACGGGCGGCGCACTGGGCCGCATGGGCATCTTTGCGCTTGGTATTATGCCTTATATCACTGCATCAATTATTATTCAGTTGGCAGCCGCGTCTGTTCCTGCACTAGAGCAGTTGAAAAAAGAAGGCGAGCAGGGCCGTAAAAAAATCAATCAATATACCCGTTACGGTACCGTGCTTTTGGCGACGTTCCAGGCATATGGCTTGTCTGCGGGGCTTGAGGCAGGTGATCTTGTCACAGATCCGGGCGTCTTTTTCCGTGCGTCTTGCGTGATCACATTGGTTGGCGGCACGATGTTCTTGATGTGGTTGGGCGAACAAATCACGTCACGCGGCATTGGTAACGGTATATCTTTGATCATCTTTATCGGCATTGTGGCGGAATTGCCTGCAGCGTTGGCACAGTTCTTTGCATCTGGTCGCTCTGGTGCGCTAAGCCCTGCCGTTATTATTGGCGTCATTGTGATGGTCATCGTGACGATCGGGTTTGTTGTGTTTATGGAACGCGCACTGCGTAAGGTTCTGATCCAATACCCCCGCCGTCAGGTTGGCATGAAAATCATGGAAGGTCAAAATTCGCATCTTCCGATCAAGGTTAACCCAGCTGGTGTTATCCCTGCAATTTTTGCGTCGTCTCTTTTAATGTTGCCGACAACGATTAGTACCTTTTCGGGCACGACCACCAATCCGGTAATGTCGGTGATCATGGCCTATTTTGGTCCGGGTCAACCGCTTTACCTTGCGTTTTTTACGGCGATGATCGTTTTCTTTGCCTATTTCTACACACATAACGTGTCTTTCAAAACTGACGATGTCGCCGATAATTTGAAAAATCAAAACGGCTTTGTACCAGGCATTCGCCCGGGTAAAAAGACTGCTGAGCATCTCGAATATGTGGTCAATCGCGTATTGGTTCTGGGCTCTGCTTATTTGGCGGCGGTATGTTTGTTGCCAGAGGTACTAAGAGGACAGCTTGGAATTCCGTTTTACTTTGGGGGGACTTCGGTTCTGATCGTTGTTTCCGTCACGATGGACACCATTCAGCAAGTGCAATCGCACCTTTTAGCGCATCAGTACGAAAGTCTGATTCAAAAATCGCAGCTGCGTGGTAAAGGAAAGACACGTAAAAAGAGAGGACCAGCGCGTCGATGAATATTATTATTTTAGGACCGCCCGGTGCGGGTAAGGGTACGCAGGCCCAGCACCTTGTAGAAACACGTAACATGGTACAGTTGTCTACAGGCGATATGCTGCGCGCGGCACGCACATCTGGCACCGAAATGGGCAAGATCGTTGCCGACGTCATGGACCGTGGCCAGTTGGTTACCGATGAAATCGTGATCGGCCTCATCCGAGAAAAGCTTGAACAAGGCTCAGAGGGAGGTTTCATTTTTGACGGCTTCCCCCGTACGTTGGCTCAGGCTGATGCGCTTGACGCATTGCTGAAAGAAAGCGGCAATTCGCTTGATCGTGTTGTCTCTCTTGATGTTGATGACGACGTTTTGGTCGAACGCGTCGTAAACCGCGCGAAAGAAGCGGTCGCAGCCGGGAAAGAAGCCCGCGCTGATGATAACGCCGAAAGCATGCGGACACGTCTGGCCGAGTATTACAAGAAAACATCGCCGTTGCTTGGGTATTACTATGCAAAAGGCAATCTCAAGTCGATTGATGGTTTGGCCCCAATTGATGAGGTAAAAGCCAGCCTTGCGGCAGCTTTGGATAACTAAGCGTCCATAAAATTGGGCAGGGCACGAAATTCATGCCCTGTTTATCATTGTTAACACTTGGGGGTTGACGGTGGGCGACATTCTGAATAACTAACCCAATCTCGCAAGAGAATCGACTGAAGGGGGATTCCCTCTTTGACCACCTGATCAGCTTGGGCCCCAAGTTTAACCACTCGGGGCTTTATGTTGTGAAAAAAGGTTCCGGAGTTACGGAACCGCAACGAAAAGGAACAGACACGTGGCACGTATCGCCGGCGTAAACATCCCAACCGCAAAACGCGTTCCAATCGCGTTGACATACATCACGGGCATTGGCCCTGCATCTGCTAAACAAATCTGCGAAGCAACGAACATCGACGAAACACGTCGCGTGAACGAATTGTCCGACGCAGAGATCTTGGCAATCCGCGAATTTATCGACGCAAACCTGACCGTAGAAGGTGATTTGCGCCGTGAAGTCCAAATGAACATTAAGCGTTTGATGGACCTAGGCTGCTATCGTGGTCTGCGTCACCGTCGTAGCCTTCCTGTTCGTGGTCAGCGTACGCATACAAACGCACGCACCCGCAAAGGTCCAGCGAAAGCTATCGCTGGCAAGAAGAAATAAGGAGAGGCCCCAATGGCAAAAGATACACGTCGTGGTGGCAAGAAAAAGGTCTCCAAGAATATCGCAGCTGGCGTTGCACACGTTAACTCGTCATTCAACAACACAAAAATCCTTATCTCTGACGTTCAAGGCAATGCTATTGCTTGGTCATCAGCAGGTACAATGGGTTTCAAAGGCTCTCGTAAGTCAACTCCTTACGCCGCACAGATGGCTGCAGAGGATGCTGGCCGTAAAGCACAAGAGCATGGCGTAAAAACGTTGGAAGTCGAAGTTCAAGGCCCAGGTTCTGGCCGTGAAAGCGCATTGCGTGCATTGGCTGCAATTGGTTTCAACATCACATCTATCCGTGACGTTACACCAATCGCGCACAATGGCTGTCGGCCACCAAAGCGTCGCCGCGTATAATCAAACTGTTTATGGGGTCTCGCATTTTTTGCGCGGCCCCATTCCGTCATTTTTAAACCTCGGGCGCGTTTGTCATACGGACATGGGGCAAATGCAAGAATGGAGGGACGCATGATCCAAAAAAACTGGGGCGAATTGATTAAGCCAGCCCAGCTAGAAGTAAAACCAGGTAATGACCCGATGCGCCAAGCAACGGTTGTTGCAGAGCCACTAGAGCGTGGTTTTGGTCTAACATTGGGTAACGCGCTGCGCCGCGTATTGATGAGCAGCCTTCAAGGTGCGGCCATCACATCAGTTCAAATCGATAACGTTTTACACGAGTTTTCGTCAGTTGCTGGCGTTCGTGAAGACGTAACAGATATCGTTTTGAACCTTAAAGGCGTTGCTCTGCGCATGGAAGTCGAAGGACCAAAGCGTCTATCGATCAATGCAAAAGGCCCATCTGTTGTAACAGCTGGCGACATCTCGGACAGCGCAGGCATCGAGATCCTGAACAAAGATCACGTGATCTGTCATTTGGATGACGGCGCTGACCTGTACATGGAATTGACCGTTAACACTGGCAAAGGTTACGTTCCTGCGGACAAAAACAAACCAGAGGACGCACCAATTGGTTTGATCCCGATCGATGCGATCTATTCACCAGTCAAAAAAGTATCCTATGACGTTCAGCCAACACGCGAAGGTCAGGTTTTGGATTACGACAAACTGACGATGAAAGTCGATACAGACGGTTCGATTTCGCCTGACGATGCCATCGCATTCGCAGCGCGTATTCTTCAAGATCAACTGTCCATCTTCGTCAATTTTGAAGAACCCGAATCTGCAGGTCGCCAAGACG
Organism: Paracoccaceae bacterium; assembly: GCA_009920815.1. Taxonomy (GTDB): domain Bacteria; phylum Pseudomonadota; class Alphaproteobacteria; order Rhodobacterales; family Rhodobacteraceae; genus CAJXSD01. The sequence continues at coordinate 7,111 of RFZH01000065.1, read as the reverse complement.
ACGATGACGGTTTGGACTTCAACCCATTGATGTTGAAAAAAGTCGACGAATTGGAATTGTCTGTCCGTTCGGCAAACTGCCTAAAGAACGACAACATCGTTTACATCGGCGATCTGATCCAAAAGACAGAAGCCGAAATGTTGCGCACACCAAACTTTGGCCGCAAATCTTTGAACGAGATCAAAGAAGTGTTGTCGGGTATGGGCTTGCATCTGGGTATGGACGTCGAAGATTGGCCACCAGACAACATCGAAGATTTGGCGAAAAAGTTCGAAGACAACTTTTGATCCAATGGGGCGGGGATGACCCGCCCTCTAAATGCCCAGAAGACTGGGGAAAATATGGGCGAACGCCCCAAGGTGAACGGTTGACACGCATCGGCCGTCTGACAAAGCAAACGCAAATAGGAGAAATACAATGCGTCACGCACGTGGTTATCGCCGCCTAAACCGTACCCATGAACACCGCAAGGCATTGTGGGCAAACATGGCGGGTTCGTTGATCGAACACGAACAAATCAAAACAACTTTGCCAAAAGCAAAAGAACTGCGCCCGATCGTTGAAAAACTGATCACTTTGGGTAAACGCGGTGACTTGCACGCACGTCGTCAAGCAGCGGCACAGTTGAAAGAAGATCAATACGTTGCAAAGCTATTCGATATCCTTGGCCCACGCTACAAAGAGCGTCAAGGCGGTTACGTTCGCATCATGAAAGCGGGCTTCCGTTATGGCGACATGGCGCCAATGGCGATTATCGAATTCGTTGACCGTGATCCTGCAGCAAAAGGCGCAGCTGACAAAGCACGCGTTGCAGCAGAAGAAACAGCAGCTGACGAATAAGATTTAAACCAGATCTGGTTTTTGAAACCCCTGCCATCGGCGGGGGTTTTTGCTTTTTAATTGCAATTCGTGCTCTGTGGTTTGAAACTAGCCACGTGGCCACATAAATTAAGGTTATCAACAAAAGGGGTTAAATATGTTTCAGCGCACATTCCTTGCCGTTTTTATCCTTTTGATTGGGTTAGGTCCGATTGCATCAGCGCAATCTGAAATCCCAACCTCACAAGCGCAAATTCAACTGTCCTTTGCGCCATTGGTCAAACGTGCCGCACCGGCGGTTGTGAATATTTACGCCAAGCGGATTGTGCAGCAGAACATAAGCCCCTTTCAAAACGATCCATTCTTTCGCGAATTTTTCAAAAGCTTTGGCAACACCCGGCCACGTGTGCAAAATTCGTTAGGGTCTGGTGTGATTGTATCGTCTGACGGCATTGTCGTTTCAAATTACCACGTTGTTGGCCAAGCCCAGGAAATACGCGTTGTCCTTAATGACAAGCGGGAATATTCGGCCTCGGTTCTCTTGTCTGATCAAGGATCCGATTTAGCGGTTCTGAAATTAGACAGTTTCGATGCGATGCCGTTCTTAACCTTTCGCAACAGCGATACGGTCGAGGTGGGAGAATTGGTATTAGCCATTGGAAACCCTTTCGGCATAGGTCAAACAGTAACCAGCGGCATCGTCTCTGGTTTGGCGCGTACGGGCGGTGGGGCCGGGGATGGTCGCGGTTATTTTGTGCAAACGGATGCCCCAATTAACCCAGGCAATTCGGGGGGGGCATTGATTGATGTCAAAGGGGACTTGATCGGTATCAATACGTCGATTTTGTCGAAATCAGGGGGCTCTAACGGTATTGGTTTCGCGATACCTGCGTCGCTTGTTCAACAATTCGTCGACCAAGCGCGCCAAGGCAAGACCAGCTTTCAGCGTCCTTGGGCTGGGATCCACGGGCAAGAGCTGACTGCAGAAGTGGCGCAGAGCCTTGGGCTTACTGATGTGAATGGCATGATCATTCTCGAAATACATCCGCAAAGCCCATTTTCTAAATCGGGTTTCAACGTTGGTGATGTCATCACTGCGATTGACGATCAACCTGTCAGCGGCCCTGCCGAGATGTATTACCGTATATCGGTGCGTGGCATTGGGGCTACGATAAACGTGATGCGTTTTCGCGATGGCAGTGTCGATGCTGTGGATGTGCCACTTATCTCAGCTCCTGATGTTCCGAGATCGCTGATTTACACGTCAAACGAGCGGGGCATTTTGCCGGGCGTTGTTTTGCGTCTTGTCAATCCGATGGTTCAACAGGATATGGGGCTGCCCAATTCAGCAAGCGGCATCATTGTCGTTGATCCTGGCTCGGTCGCCCCCAGAATTGGTTTGCGCGCAGGTGATATTATAGTCGCTATAAATGGACAGGCGTTGACCAATGCCAAAGACTTTGATGATCTACTTGCGTCTAACCTGCGCCGAGGACAAATTGTCGTCAACCGCGGTGGCGATCAGATTATGTTGGGATTCCGTTTATGACAGACCTATTTGGCACAAACAGCGTGTCATTGCCATCTGGCCCACGCCCCTTAGCCGAACGACTGCGCCCAAAGTCAATGGCAGAGGTGATTGGTCAACGCCAGATATTGGATCCCGACGCGCCCCTAGGGGCTATGTTGTCATCTGGTGTTTTGTCTTCTTTGATCTTTTGGGGGCCACCCGGCGTTGGAAAAACCACCTTGGCTCGCCTATTGGCGGATCATACAGATTTACATTTCGAACAGATTAGCGCGATATTTTCAGGTGTTGCCGAACTGAAAAAGGTGTTTGAAGCCGCCAAATTACGACACAGGAATGGCCGTGGAACGCTTTTGTTTGTTGATGAGATTCATAGGTTTAACAAAGCGCAACAAGATAGCTTTTTGCCACATATGGAGGATGGTACACTTTTGTTGGTGGGGGCCACCACCGAAAACCCATCCTTTGAATTGAATGCTGCGCTGTTATCACGCGCCCAGGTTTTGGTGTTAGAGCGATTGGGGCACGATGATTTAGCTGCGTTGATGATGCGTGCCGAAACAGAACTGGACATCACCCTTGCCCTTGATGATGACGCACGCAACACCTTGGTGGCTATGGCGGATGGTGATGGACGTGCTTTAATTAACCTTGTCGAGCAAGTGGCAGGATGGTCGTCCAGTGACCTTTTAGGGGCCGACGCGCTGCGAAAACGGTTGTCACGCAAGGCTGCAAAATATGACAAGTCTGGGGATGAACATTACAATCTGATATCTGCACTGCATAAATCGGTTCGGGGGTCAGATCCAGATGCGGCGATCTATTGGTTCGCCCGCATGTTAGAAGGTGGCGAGGATCCAAGGTATCTGGCGCGTCGCTTGTTACGTATGGCGGTCGAAGATATTGCTTTGGCGGACCCTCAGGCGCAAACAGTGTGTTTGCACGCATGGGAAACATATGAACGTCTTGGCAGCCCAGAAGGCGAACTTGCCCTTGCCGAGGCTGTGATATACCTCGCGCTCGCGCCAAAGTCGAATGCTGTATATGTGGCCTACAAATCCGCGCGCGCGCTTGCGCGTTCTACGGGGTCTGAGCCGCCACCAAAGCATATTTTGAATGCGCCCACTAAATTGATGTCTGAACAGGGATACGGATCCGGCTATGCTTATGATCATGACGCCGAAGACGGGTTTTCTGGCCAGAATTATTTTCCAGATGGTGTTTCAAGACCCAATCTTTATGAACCGGTCGAACGCGGTTTTGAGCGCGATTTGCAAAAGCGCGTACAGTATTTCAATAACCTGCGCGTAAAGCGCCAAAGGCTTGACAATTCATAGCTAAGCCGCGATGCACGGGCGCATGATATATCTTTGGATTGCACTAGGCGGCGCATTGGGCGCGATGGCACGGTTTGGCGTTGGTCAAATCGTTGTGTTTCCATTCGGGACACTGACCGTGAATGTGTTGGGATCGTTTTTTATGGGACTGGCGTATGTATATTTCGCAACCCGTTTGGGGGATCGTGTGCCGCTGATGGTGATGGGCGGTTTTTTGGGGGCCTTTACGACATTTTCGACCTTTTCCTTGGATGTACTGAAATTAGTTGACGCAGAAAGGCTTGCATTTGCGTTGGGCTACATCGTGTTAAGCGTTAGCTTATCAGTGATCGCCGTTTTTGCAGGCGTCGCCTTGGCAAAAGGAGCCTGGTCATGAGCAGCGTACAACGCATAACAATTACCCCTGATGATGCTGATCAACGTCTTGATCGTTGGTTAAAGCGGCAGTTCCCGCAGTTGTCCCAGATCCGCATCGAAAAAATGTGTCGTAAGGGCGAATTGCGCGTGGATGGTGCACGTTGCAAGGCATCGACACGCTTAGAAACAGGGCAAGAAATACGTATTCCGCCGATTGCCTTTGAAGAACGGCCAATGCTGCCTAAGACGCCCTCGAAGGTATCTGATCAAGATGCGCGTATGATGCAAGACGCAGTCATTTACATGGATGACCATTTGATTGTGTTGAACAAGCCTGCTGGACTGCCGACGCAAGGGGGCAGCAAACAGTTAAAGCACGTCGATGGTTTGTCAGAAGCTCTGAAATTCGGGTATGATGAAAAGCCTCGCTTGGTCCACCGCTTGGACAAAGACACATCAGGGGTTTTGTTGCTGGCCCGTACACGACCCGTTGCCGCGGCATTGACAGATGCATTGCGCCATCGGGAAACGCGTAAAGTATATTGGGCCGCCGTGGCTGGGGTGCCGATGCCTCAGGCAGGGACAATAAAATTTGGCCTTTTGAAGGCCCCTGGCCATGGTCGACGCGGCGAGGGTGAAAAAATGATTTGTATCCACCCGCGTGATGTTGCCAACACCGAAGGCGCGAAACGTGCAACCTCTGATTACATGGTTTTGTCACGTCTGGCGAGCCGCGGCGCATGGGTGGCGCTTGTCCCTGTGACCGGACGTACGCACCAGCTGCGTGCACACATGGCCGAGATTGGGCACCCTATTGTCGGCGACGGCAAATATGGTGGGTCAGGGCAGGAAAATTTGGGCGATGGTTGGGGTGCGCAATTGGGCGGGGACATCAGCAAAAAGCTGCATCTGCATGCCCGCTATATTCGATTTGAACATCCTGTGACGCGCAAAATATTTGAGATTGCCGCGGATTTACCCGAGCACATGCAGCGCACGTGGGATACTTTTCAGTGGGACACACATGATGTCCCAAATGATCCGTTTGAAGAAATGATGTAATGCCTGATCTTAAGTTGGTTATTTTTGATGTCGATGGAACATTGGTCGACAGCCAATCAGAAATCATTTCGGCTATGCGTGTTGCCTTTTCGCAAATCAATTTTGAAACGCCGTCACGTGATGATATCTTATCAAGTGTCGGACTAAGCTTGCCTGATGCATTTGTGAAATTATTACCTGATGCTGATCCGGCCACGCGACAGCAGGCGGTTGATGCCTATAAACAGGGCTATCATGATAACCGCGTGAAGGGCGCGCGCCCTGAATTGTATGACGGCATTGCGTCACTGTTGGACAGGCTTGAAACCGATCCCGATGTTTTATTGGGCCTGGCGACTGGAAAATCTCGCAGAGGGCTCGACGCATTACTGGGTCATTTCGGTTGGGCAAAGCGATTTGTTACAACACAAGTGTCTGATGATCATCCGTCAAAACCACATCCTTCGATGATCCTTTCTGCGATGGCCGATGTCGGGGTTGATCCATGTGATGCTGTGATGATTGGCGACACAAGCTATGATATTGACATGGCGCAGGCTGCGGGTGTGCATTCCATCGGAGTAAGTTGGGGATATCACCCTGGCCAGCATTTGCAGCATGCCGCGGCAGTTGTCTCTGACACAGAGGCATTATATGCAGCGATCAAACGCATGATAGGGTAAAATATGGCTGAGTGGAAAATTAAGCGCTTTTGGGAAACGGCTACAGTTGCTGAGGCAGATGGCGGTTATACAGTGGTGTTAGACGGTCGTTCCGTTAAGACGCCAGCCAAGTCAGGATTGATCGTACCAACACGTACGCTGGCGCAAGAAATTGCCAAAGAGTGGGACGCTCAGGTCGATGATGTTAATCCAGAGACTATGCCCCTGACGCGCGCCGCGAATGCAGCGATAGACAAAGTTGCCCATCAGTTTGATGAAGTTGCGTCGTTGATCGCAGCCTACGGTGAAACAGACTTGCTGTGTTATCGCGCAGACCGCCCGCAAGAGCTTGTGCTCCGACAGGAAACGGCGTGGGATCCGTTGCTTGTATGGGCAAAAGATCAATTTAGTGCGTCGCTTATGACCGGCAAAGGTGTCATGCATATCACCCAGCCGGCACAAGCGATTGAGCGTTTGGACGCGCAGGTTCGCCAATTGACACCATTTCAGTTAACGGCGTTTCATGACTTGGTCAGCATTTCAGGGTCTCTGGTGCTTGGGCTTGCGGTAATTCATCAGCGCCTTGATGCAGATTCGGCCTGGGCAATGTCGCGTATCGACGAAACATGGCAGGCCGAACAATGGGGTCAAGACGACGAGGCACTGGAACAAGCAGCGAACAAACACGCTGCGATGGTATGCGCATCACGATTTTACACGCTGTGTACAGTTTAGATAAACTGTCGTTAAGCTTACCTTAGGTCAAATTTATTCAAAAAAGCTTGAAAAACGAAATGAATTCCTTGACGTTCGCGCTTTAATTTGACCACTATTGCAATACTAGGTTGGGGGCACTTCCTACTTTAGTATTATATCGGGGAAACCCCAAACCAAACGGCCTTGGAATGCGGGGCCATAAATCAGGAAGAGGTAAAAATGAAAAAATCCTTTATTTTAGGCGCTCTGACAGTTGCTACACTGGCGGCTGGTGCTGTTTCTGCTGGAACTATGGACGACGTGAAAGCACGCGGCAAACTGAACTGTGGTGTGACCACTGGCTTGGTTGGTTTCGCGGCACCTGACGCAAACGGCGTTTGGGATGGCTTTGACGTAAGCGTTTGTCGCGCAGTTGCAGCGGCAGTTTTGGGCGATCCAACTGCGGTTGAGTTCGTAACCACCACTGGTCAAACACGCTTTACAGCTTTGGCGTCTGGTGAAATCGACATGTTGGCACGTAACACAACATGGACATTCTCACGCGATGTCGACCTAAAATTTGAATTTGTTGGCGTAAACTACTATGACGGCCAAGGCTTCATGGTTCCAAAATCATTGGGCGTTGCCTCTGCAAAAGAATTGGATGGCGC
>RFZH01000064.1 GCA_009920815.1 Paracoccaceae bacterium | reverse complement strand
TCGAATTCATCCAGCATAAAATCCAAGATCCCCGTTTTGGTCCATTTGAAATGTAAATACCAGGGCGACATCTGTTTGCGTGCGTACACGATAGGTGTGCCACATTTATAAATAAGATAAAATGCTGCGGCCAGACTTGTTCGGTCAGCACCAGATTTACAATGCATTAAAAACGGTACATCAGTTGTATCAAAGAAATCTAATAGATCGATAAACCTGTCCTTTGGGGCAACATCGCGTGAGGCCAGACCAATCACTGTCAACTTTAGGCCCAGGTCCAAACAATTCTCACGTTCAAAACGATAGGGGCTGTTTTTCATGTCGCCGCGCAGGCTTAGGATATGCTTGACACCTTTTTTTTGTATAGCTTTCAGACGTCGCTTTGTTGGATGATTTGAGCGCCAGACATTTGGCGCAACGAGATGTGTGTTTGACCAAAGCGCGCGAAAAATCGCATGATCCGTAAAGAGAAAATACAAAAGATCGCGCATCACTATGTCCTAATTCGCAGTTTAGGTGACTTTGTACCTGCCAGCCGCCTTTCCGACAACCCAATAGATCTTAATTCTATTATCCTGAGCGGTCGGGGCTAGTTTTTGTTCGCGCAGGAAAGGACGATGGTCAATTTACCATCTTGTTCCCAGCGTTTGATGATTTCACCTTCTCTGGTGTAATTATGGGGCGTTTTATAGTCGGCAGGATTGTAAAATGTCTGTGATTTGCCAAAATCAAACCCATAAAGGGTGATGTTCTTTGCGCAATTTAATCGCAAAAGATAGCTGATCATCATAAAACCAGACGATGGCCGGCGTCCAATCTGATTGCGGTCCGATAACCAATATCGCCATGCGTAAAATGCTGTGCGTTTGATGGTCTCGGGGCGATACAAATTAAAGTGGCGTACCCGATGTATCAGAAATAAAAATAGCGTTGGATCAAATCGCTCTATCGTTTCAGCTTCGCTAAGTTCGGGGGTCAGCGATACGATATCCGTCCTGTGGCCTTGCGACACCGGATCGGTGATAAAACCCTTGTTCATGCGGATTACAACGTCGTGCTGGTCTACTTGTGGGCCAAGACCTGCGCCGAATAAGCTTTGTGCATTCCCGACCACGGCGATTGATTTTCCCTCAATGAAGGCCCGCATCATTTGGTCAGATTTGCGGGTGATGCGATAAAACATCCCGCGTGGCGCTTGAATAAGGTATTTACGCGGCCACAGACGCAGCTTGGCGGCTGTCATCCCTGTTCCCCGCTATATTTCGCCCAATACTCAGTCATCCATTTGACCTTGCCATAACCCCAATTCGGTCCAATGCCCCAAAGCCCGCCATCCACTAAATCGATCGGGCGGGGTTCACCGTGAAAGGCAATCACGCGTTCCTTTGGGGTGGGTTGACGTGGCGAAACAAACAGCCCTGTCAAAGCGGGGCGACGCAAGTGATATTTGAAACTCAACACCCAATCTTTGGGCCAAAACGCCATATCAGGAACGCGCGATTGTACAAAGATTTGTTCGATGCGTGTGTCTGCGACAACCGTATCACGATGGTCCATAAACTCGTCCAAAATCGCAGAATATTTACCAAGATCAAAGGCAAAAATACCGGTCCCGGCCAACGGTTGACCACTCTGGGTTTTGACGCCCCATGTCGGGCCAGTGTCGATTGCGACCATTTTGTCCGCTTCATAGGTGAAAAAATCATCTAAAGATTGGCAAATCACCGTGTCCAAATCAATGAAAAGCGCGCGGCCGGACAGCCCAAAGAAATCTTTCGCGAAAACGGCCAGCTTTGGCCATCCACCCTTTTTCCAATGAAATGGCTCGAGGTTAAGGTCGGGAATAGGATGATGCACGATTGCGGGGTCCAATCCTGAAGGATCGTCCGTTAAACAGACGAAAGTGAAATTCCCGCTAATATTTGCACGACACGCGTTAAATAAGATATTCACATATGCGCCCGAATACAGCGTGCCCCATTTCATACAAATGACGATTTTATCATGTGGCATAATTTCGGGTCCCGGTCGCTGCGCAGTTGTGAAAACCTATCTAACAGTTTATTGAAAATGTCAAAGAGCTATAAGAATGTACAAATGACCAAGAAACTATTGTTCGTCACTGGAACGCGTGCTGATTTCGGGAAATTAGAACCTTTGGCAGTTGCCGCGCGGGACGCAGGGTTTGATGTCAGCTTTTGGATCACAGGTATGCATATGCTGGAACGCTATGGCCTGACCAAAATCGAAGTGCGGCGTGTCCAAGGTGTCGGAGTGCATGAATTCCTAAATCAGCGCTCCGGCGAGGCGCAAGACGTGACACTTGCCAAGACTGTGATCGGGTTTTCGGATTTTGTATCGGAACACAAGCCCGATCTGGTCATCGTACATGGGGATCGTATCGAAGCGATGGCCTGTGCAATTGTGTGTGCGACGAATTACATTCGATGTGCGCATATCGAAGGCGGCGAAGTTTCTGGTACGATCGACGAAGTGTTCCGACACTGTAACACCAAGTTGGCACATTGCCATTTTGTCAGCTCGGACGCGGCGGTTGATCGGGTGCGTCGCTTGGGCGAGCCGCAATCCTCCATTTTCAAAATAGGCTCACCCGAGCTTGATTTTCATGCCAGACCGTCTGGTGTGCAATTGGCTGACGTGAAGGCACGCTATGACATTGCATTTGATGATTATGGAATCTGCACTTTTCATCCTGTCACGTCCGAGGCGGACACAATGGAGCGTCAAGCGCGTGATCTGTTCGGGGTGATGACGGCATCAAACCGGAATTTCGTTGTCATTTTACCAAATAACGATCCAGGGGCCGAGGGTATTGTTTCTGTGATCATGGAATTACCGCGTGATCGGTTCCGTGTATTACCATCAATGAGGTTCGCACATTTCTCTGAACTGATGAAAAATGCAGCCTGCATCGTTGGAAATTCATCTGCAGGTGTGCGTGAAGCGCCATTTTTGGGGGTCCCGTCTTTGGATGTTGGATCGCGACAAAATGCACGATCTGATGCGCCATCAATCACATCTGTGCATGCGCGTGATACCGACAAGATTGCAGCATTTTTGCGCGGTGAATGGGGGAAATCCTACACGAAAGATGCGCAATTTGGTCAGGGCTCTGCCGCGGACCAATTCGTAGATATCTTAAAGTCCGATGAATTTTGGACCCGCAGTTTTCAAAAAGTGTTCCAAGACAATGCCTGATGTGCGGCCTGCAGGGGTGACAGTGCGACTGTACCTTGTTTTTATGTCCTTGGCGCGCCCTCTCATCCGATGGATTTTATATCGACGTCTTTTGCGCGGTAAAGAACATCCTGACCGCTGGCGTGAAAAACTTGGGTTCGCGACCCAATCGCGACCATCGGGAAAATTAATCTGGCTTCATGCTGTTGGCTTGGGCGAGGTAATGGCGCTGCGGGGAATTATCGAAAAACTTAGCAGGTTAGATGCAAACCTGTCTTTTCTAGTGACGTCATCAACCCGCCAATCTGCCGAGGTCTTTGCCAAGAATTTACCACCCAAAACAGTGCATCAGTTTTTACCAATCGATGCGCCGCCCTATGTACGGCGATTTTTGACACACTGGACGCCCAATTTGGCGGTTTGGTCAGAACAGGATCTATGGCCCGGGTTGGCCTATCATACGGATCAACAATCCATTCCACAGGCCTTGATCAATGCGCGAATGAACCAAGCCGCCTATTCCGGTCGTAAACTGGTTAGACCTGTTTATGCTGATCTGCTGCGTCGGTTTTTTTTGATTTCTGCACAGGATGACCAAACCGCAGAGCTGATCAAATCGCTTGGTGCTTTGGGTGATGTTCGTGTTGATGGATCGATCAAACCCCTGGCCAAAGCCGTCACCACCGACATTGAAGACCACGCCCAGCTGAACGCGGCGACACAGGATCGATTTGTATGGCTTGTTGCGCCGTCTCATCCTGAGGATGAGGCAATCGCATTCGCGACGCATCAGAGGTTGGTAAAACGTGATCCTGCGGCGCTCTTGGTGGTGGTGCCGCGCTATGTAGACCGTGGCCAGGCGATTGTCCAAACTGCCAAACAGATGGGGTTTCATGTAACACAGCGCACACGGGAACAGGTAATCAATGCCCATACCCAAATCTATGTGGCCGATACCCTCGGCGAAGTAGGGTACTGGTACGGTCGTGCGCGGCTTTGTCTGTTAGGAGGCAGCTTTAGCGCCATAGAAGGTCACAACCCTTGGGAAGCGGTTCAGCTGGGATGTGCCGTGACACATGGCCCTAGGGTGGCAAATTTTGCCCGCGACTATAGTATGCTTGACGCACTGGGGGGTGCGATCCGTGTGTCAGATGCAGATGCGCTATTGGCAGTGATCGCCCAAGATCGCGCCGCGGATATCACACGGTCCCAAGGGCAAGCGGTTGACCAGATGACAAAAGCGTTCGATAAGTTGGCGCAATCCCTTTATGCGGCGATAGAATAGGCATCCCAGCGTGAGCATCAAGATCACAACATTTCCGACCATCAAAGTGCGCGTCTTTATGATTGCTTGGCGGTTGCTTTGGTTTGTCTGCATGCCGCTGGTTTTGCTTTATCTTTGGAAACGCGCGCGGAAAGAACCGCTTTATTGGGGCTATTTGCCGGAACGCTTTGGTTTGCACCCGCAACGCACCGAACAGTGCGTGTGGATACATGCGGTGTCCTTGGGCGAGGTCCGCTCAGCCATGTTTTTGATCAACACCTTGTTGCAACAAGGGGAAAAGGTCGTTGTTACGGTCTTTACGCCTGCAGGTCGCGATGAGCTTAGGCGACTTTACCCAGATGCAATTACCCAAGGGCGATTGGTGCCCTGTTGGGTACCATTTGATTATGACCTTGCCTTTCGACGCTTTTTCAAAGCGTTTCGTCCCAAATACGGCTTGGTGATGGAGGTTGAATTTTGGCCTGGCATGATCATGTCCGCGCGCAAACACAAGGTCCCGTTGTTTTTATGTAATGGTCAGTATCCTGCAAAAAGTTGGGAACGTGATCAGTCCCGATTTATCTCGGCGGCTGATATCGTTCCTGGTTTTGCGGGCGTGATGGTCAAATCCGATCGAATGGCCGTTCCGTTTCGCGCTTTGGGATTGAACAACATTGCGGTCACAGGCGAGTTGCGCTTTGATCAACCGATTAATGAGGTAGATGCCGAAAAGGGCGCAGGGCTACGGGCTCAATATCTGGCGGACCGTCAGGTTGTTGTCTTTGCCTCTGCCGTGGCAGACGAAGATGCCTTGTTTGTGTCGGTCATGCAGTCGGCCATGAAATCGCAAAAAACAAATCCATTTTTTGTGTACGTCCCACGAAAGCCGGAACATTTTGATACGGTTTACACGCGCTTGGTTGCAGCAGGGCTGCGCGTCACGCGTCGATCAGAATTAACGCCAGAAACATTGTCGAGGTATGATGTTTTGTTAGGCGACAGCTTGGGCGAGATGCATTTTTATCTAGGGTTTGCCGATCGCATTGTCGTGGGTGGCGGTTTTGCCCCACAAGGGTCTCATAATATTATTGAACCGCTCTTGCATCGCAAACCTGTGATTATCGGTCCTTCCTTTTGGACGATTGATTTTCCTGCGGTCGAAGCGGTCGATGCAGGCGTTTGTAAAATCGCACAACCCGCGACATTGGGTGATATGCTCTTTGGGCCAAATATTTGGTCTGACCCGTCTGAATTTATTGCTGCTATGAAAGGTGGCGCACAAAAAAGCCTTGCTGCATTAGATCAATTCATGAAATGATCAAGAGGGTTGACCAGGGCTGTGTCGCATTATACCGAGGTTTTGGTATAACAATCAGGCAACACCGTGAGCAGTCATCGCACCGACTATAGCCAATATACGTTTAAGAATTATCTGGCGGCAAAACTTATCCAAGCAGTGCTGTTGCTTTTGCGCGCCCTACCTTATCGGCAACGGATCGCGTTGGGGGGCATTTTCTTTGAACGCGTTGTGTCACCCCTATCCGGAAACCACAAGCGGATCATGGCCAACTTGGATTTGATCGTCCCAGATATGCCAAAGGCCGAAAAAGAATGCATCGCTCGTGGCGTACCAAACAACATTGGCCGCACACTGACCGAACTGTTTTTTCCTGACGAATTTCTTGAGGTTATCAAGGATGCGCCTGTCTATGGTCCTGGTCTTGATGCTCTTATCCAGGCGCGTAAGGCGGGGCGGGGCGTGATTTTAGTATCGGGCCATATCGGCAATTATGATGTGATCCGTGGCAATGTCGTTCGTTTGGGCTATCCGATCGGAAGCCTGTATAAACCCATGCGCAACGGGTACTTCAACGATTATTACCTTGCCTCTATTTCCAAAATTGGTGCGCCAATGTTTCCCACTATTGGCAAAGGAATGGGGGAAATGACCCGGCATCTACGGCAAGGGGGAATGATTGCCTTGATGATGGATCAACATATGAAGACGGGCGAGCCATTGAATTTCATGGGAAAAATTGCCTACACGCCGATTTCAGCACCAAAAATGGCACTGAAATATGATGCGGTTTTGCTGCCATGTTTTTCAACGCGGGCCCCTGATGGTATTCATCATGTCATGCATATGGAGGCGCCGATTGAACATGGGGACCCGCTGGTTATGGCCCAGCAGATGAACGACTTGTTGGAAAGACATGTCTGGGAAAATATGGATCAATGGTTGTGGACACATCGCCGTTGGAAGGGGTCGCATCCCGAAGTTTAGCGCCAAAAATGACATCGGTATTACGTCGGTATTGTGTCGGTGCCGTCCGCGTGTTGCAGTAAGGATTTTTTAATCAAGTGTCGAATTGCGTTTCGCAATCCGACAAACGCGCGGGCCGATGCCCCGCGCGTGGTCGAGTATTTAGGCAAAGATGAAAGTCTGGTGTTTACCAGCCACTAAATCCGCCGTCGACATTCACCAGCTGACCTGTCATGTAGCGTGCGTTTTCTGAACATAGGAAAATCATCACATCGGCGATTTCTTTTGGATCAGCCATCCGGCCAGCCATGATCAATTCACCCACACGACGTTGGAATTCATCAGAGTGCCCATTGAACACGGCACCCGGTGCAATGGTGTTCACGGTACAGTCGCGTTTGGCCCAGTATCCGGCCAGCCACAAGGTGAGGCCGTGAATGCCCGCTTTGGTCGTGGAATAAGCCGAAAACGATTTGAACGGCATGCCTTCGTAGATTTGATGATGCGGGCCGTTTAGGGCGTACATGGACGCCACATTGATCAATTTCGCCGGGTATTTTCCGACGATGTCGCGGTCCATTTGACGCGCGATCAAAAACGGCGCGGTTAGGTTGATACGCAGCGTTTTTTCCCAATCCGAAATCGATGTATTGGCGAAATCGGGAAACGGCTTGCCCGCGCCCATCAACAATTCACCTGTGATTGCGGCATTGTTGAGGACGACATTCGGGTTCAACCCATCGGCGGCCATTTTTTGGAAAATACCGACAATCGCGTCCTCGTCCCCCATGTCCAGATCGTAATAGGCGAAATTTGGGTTTGCGCCAAAGCGTTCTTTCATGGCGTCGGCGCGGTGTCCGGGCAGGTCCGATCCGATCACTGTGGCGCCGTTTTCCAACATCGCGTTGACATAGGCCGTGCCCAAAACGCCGCCTGAGCCAGTGATAAAGATGGTTTGTCCATTTAATGCGACAGTCATTTTAGGGCTTCCTTCATGAGCATTTCGACCAGTTTGAAATCGAATTCTTCGTCGATATCAATACAACGCTGGGCGGGCATCACATAGGGGATGACGCGCCCGTCGTATAAAAAGCTGGCGGTTTTCAAATAATCGGGCCGCACCACATAGGTGGACGCGGCATGTTCATAGACAACAGGCGCGTGTTGGCGGGCCACGACATTGCCTGGCAAGGGTTTTGATACATGCAACGCGCCGCTTTCATCGGGTTCGACCAGATTGAAATAGGGGTTTTTGCGTGCCTCGCAGACCGACATGACCATGTCCGGTTTTTCGGCAAAAAACAGGTCCAGCGCGTTGTCGATATCTTGGGGCAGGCGTAAGGGCGACTGGATCAGCTGGTCAAGCGACCAATCAATTAACGGTTTGCCGACCATGTCGCGAAAGTTTTTGCCGGGTACGCCCTTGGACCCTTTTCGGGCGCCGATATGTCCGATAATCATGTTAATCTGGCCTTTAGCTGTGCTGTGAATTGCCGTGACGCCCACGCGTCTGCGATCAGATGACAGACATCGCGCGTGGTGTCCAGTCGGGGGGCAATCGGGTTTTGCGGCGCGTGACCTTGCGACAGCGCGATAAAATCTTGCATGATGCCTAAAAACATATCGTTGCGATCTAAGGCAAAGCTTTCGGTCTTGGTGCCTGACGCGGTGGTGGTGGTCAGCGTGTTGGTCACCAAGTCATAATCAATCTGTTGATCTAGCCCAACCAAGGTACCGCGGCGTATCATTTTGGGCGCCAGATAATCCATCGAAACCGTTGAAATAGCCCCCGCATCTGTTGTCAAGGTGATGTGGGACTGAATGTCCACATCAACAAAATCAGGGTGATAGGTGGCATCAACGCGCAGGGGCGTTTGCGCCGCACGTAACAGATGGGCGATGTCTAATTCGTGACATAGATCCAATAATACGCCGCCGCCATCAGGATCGGCTGCATAGCTGTTGGCAAAGGTCCAATTTTGTCGCCATTGTGTGACGTCGTGGCCAATTTGAAACTGGGCACGGAATAGTGTGTCCATGGGGCTTTGCGCCAGATGCTGGATCATTGGATGATAACGCATCATAAAACCTGCAACAGATCTGTGTTGGATTTCTTGAGGCAACGCAAAGATTGTTTCGATATCTGCAGACCGATAAGCGACAGGTTTTTCGATATAAAGCGCGGCACCTGTTTCGGCGATTTCACGTATAAGGGGCAGGCGAATTTTGGTTGCCGTCGCAATCACAACACCTGCATTGCCTTTGCAAGATGTAAGTGTCTTTAAAAACGCCCCTATATCAATGTCGCGCCACGCGAGATGCGTTACATTCGCGCCCAACACGGTAAGATTTTGAAAATGGCGCGTTCCAATGGACCCTGCGCCGATGACGAAATATTGAAATGCCATGCCGTGTCACCACCTTTTGTTCTAATTGCCTCGTTGAACACAGGGGATCAAGTAAAGAATTAGGTTAGAAACAAATCACAGTTATTTTTCTTGAGGCGCATTAAAAGGTTTGCGGTTTTTGGGCGATTGGCAATCGGTCGCGCGACAGATTGATTGGCAAGGGCAGGAAACAGGGTGACCAATTCTTGCCAAGCGGCATCGGGGATTGTTTTTCGGGCTTCAGCGCCTGTGAACAGGCTTTTACTTAGCGCGCCGTTGGCTTGGATGATTTCATGGCTGTCAAACAGGATGTGATAATAGGTCACGGGTTGCAAGGTGTCATCACGCCAGATGTCTTCGTGCGCGCACAGATGTTTTGCTGGGACCAACACATTCGGGGACCTAAACGTATGATCGACTGTCTTAGATTGAACCAGCATGCGATGTTGTGGGGAAACACATAGCTTGCGATCTGGGCGCCCGGGGCCCAAGGATCCGACATCAAAACATATTGGACGCAGATTTTCAAAGAGTGCTAGCTTTTCCTGCGCGACATTTGTCGATGCGATCCAACGAATGGATTGATACCCATGATCATGGGTCCATATTTTGTCGCCGACAGCAAGATCTTGGATCGCGCGCTCGCCCTGTTGGGTTAGGATCATGGTGTCTTGTGTAAAACAAACCAATCTTGGGTCATCTAGATAAACTGTATTGTTATCTGTCCCGGATTTGCCGTCCAAACTGATGATGAGTTTTGTTACATCACCTAGGGTGGCTGTTAGGGTCGACTGATCAGGGGCTGTGCCCGTTGCCGCGTTGACCCATGCAGTTGGATCTTGCAGGTTTATTTCCTGCGTTTCCCACGTGTTTGTCTGCGTTGGTGAATAAAATTGCCTAAGTGTGATGCCATTGCTGCCGGTGATCGCGACAAAAAACCCAGCGGGGGCATCAAAAGCAGACACGTTTGTTTGGAACCGAAAAAACTTAAAGGATGAAATATCACCTAAAAATTCATTTGGCGCGACAATGTAATCCGAGTCTTTATCCCAGTTTGTCGCGGTCTCGGTATACTTGATTCCACCAGACCCATCGCCGAATGTGGAAGACCAAGCATATTTTGACCCGTCACCTTCGGAGTACCATCCTTCGAGGCCCGAATTTAGAGTGCTGGTTATTTTTACCAATGCGTCTTACCTTAGTTGCGTTTGTGTGCTGGTTACGAAAACTGCAAAATATTTAAAAAGTTTTGCAAAAAGTTTGTCTTTTTTTTTGAAAGATGGATTTTGATTAACGGGCTGATGGGGGAAACGCGTAGAAACCGTGAAATGCTAGCTTGAATGCAAAAATCTCACGAATTACCCGGAATTTTGTGCGAATCTGATTGACGTCGTGCACAGAAGCTATATGAGACACCCTCATTGGTGTTGGTGGCCCCCGCAAGGGGATGCCTGTCATGTCATAATGGCAAGAGGACAACGCCCTTCATAGTCGCCCGTTCGGGCGTCGCCACATAAGAAGGAGATCAGCAGATGACAAAAAGAACTGCTGCCAAATACAAAATTGACCGCCGCATGGGCGAAAACATTTGGGGTCGCCCAAAATCACCTGTCAACCGTCGCGAATACGGACCAGGCCAACATGGCCAAGGCCGCAAAGCGAAATTGTCCGACTTTGGTTTGCAGCTTCGTGCAAAGCAAAAGTTGAAAGGTTACTATGGTGACCTAACAGAAAAACAATTCCGTCGCATCTTTGCTGACGCGGACCGTTTGAAAGGCGATACAGGCGAAAACCTAATCGGTATGCTAGAGCGTCGTTTGGACGCGGTCGTGTACCGTGC
>RFZH01000063.1 GCA_009920815.1 Paracoccaceae bacterium | reverse complement strand
GGTTGAGGATGCGCCAGACAAAACCGGTGAATCGCTGTTGGCGTCGACCCCTGTGGTGGTTCTGTCCGCGATCTTGGGCCGCACGCCTACGATTGACGAATACAAAACAGCGGTGGCTGGCATTAACTTGACCAAGTTCGCGCCGCCACAAAAAACACCGCTGGATGCGAAATCAATCCAGTTCTAAGGATCAAAGCGGGGTGGAAACACCCCGCTTTTTTGGTTGTTCGCTCCATTTCTTACACCTCGTATCACATTTTTCTTGTTCGCATTTGTTCAGCGTTCTATGCCGCACATAGGTAAGGAACGGGTTTCATGGACATTACATTATTACGCACCTTCATTGAGGTTGCGCAAACTGGATCATTTGGTACGGCCGCGGATCGATTATTCGTCACGCAATCGGCCGTATCTCTGCGAATTGCCAAATTAGAAGAGACATTGGGGCGCGCCCTCTTCACGCGATCCAAAGCGGGCGCGGAATTGACCCAAGCCGGCAGTGCATTTGAACATTATGCGCTGTCACTGCTCCGCACTTGGGAAGATGCCTGTCATCAGATGATTTTGCCTGACGGTTTCAAGCATACACTCAACATCGGCGCTCAATATTCGCTTTGGCCGCGTATGGGGTTTCGTTGGGTCGACCGGTTGCAAACACGTGTGCCTGAACTCAGCATTCGGACAGAATTGGGCATGTCGGACCGATTGACCCGATTTTTAATCGAAGGGCATCTGCACTGTGCCCTTATGTACACCCCTCAGCTGCGCCCAGGTTTGGACGTGCAAAAGGTGATGGACGAAGAATTGATCCTTGTGTCCAGCTGGCCCGCCGAGATCACGGAGATTGACAAAGGCCGTTACGTCTATGTCGATTGGGGACCTGAATTCGCCCATTTCCACGCGCAAAACCTATCACATCTAAAAAATACCGGGCTCACGATGTCATTGGGGGCGATGGTCACAGATTATGTGATCCATAGAAAAGCGGCCGCGTACCTGCCAGCGCGCTTTGTAAAGGATAACATTGATGCAGGTGAATTACACCCCGTCCCGAATGCGCCACACTTTGCCTATCCAATTTGGTCAGTTTGGCGGGATGATACCGATCCAATCATTCGCGCCGCAGGTCAAAGTTGCCTAGACGAAATTTCGCAGAGGATCATCGCGCATCAAGAAAAGTTAATAGAATCAATTGACTGAGTGGATCTCCTAACAAAACCCCAAAAAGATCGGCAAAAAAACGTTATTTACACAATAAATAATCATCTCAACCATGATTTTTATAAATTTTTCTAATGTCATTTGAGGCTCTATTCTGTCATCATCTAAGGCGCTTTGCCAAAGACTACATAGAAAGGGATGCTGTATATGAAACACTCAGCAATTTTCACCGCGGCACTAGTGACCGCTTCGATCGCAGGTTCAACCGTGTCCGCACAAGATGCGTTGACAGGCGTAAAATCTTTGAATGATCGCATTGATGACATTACAACCGCTGCAAATGATGATTTGGAATCTGGCAACGACGCGAACCGTTTTGGCTTTTCCGCTGCTAATCCAGGTTGGAAAGGATCTTTAGCGGCATCTGCATCTGCGACATCTGGCAACACGAAAAACCGTGACGTATCGATTGCAGGACGCATGACATACGGTTCAGGTTTGTGGAGCCACTCAGTTGGCTTTGCAGGCGAATTCGGGTCAACCGACGGCGTTAACACCAAAGAAAAACTGTTCGGCACCTACGAAGCCAACCGTTACTTTTCTGACCAAGTCTATGCGTTTGGCACAGGTCGCTATACCCAAGACAAATTCGGCACTTTGGAAAAAGACGCATTCATCGGTTTTGGCCCTGGTTTCCGCGTACTGAATTCAGCTGACACAACATGGCGTGTCCAAGCTGGCCCAGGCATGCGCTATACCAGGACCCAGGCTGGTGTCGAAACCAAAGAAGCATCCGCTATTTTGTCATCACGCGCTTGGTTCAAGATCAACGATGTGATCTCGATCAACAATGACACAGACGTGCTAAGCTCAAAAGGCTCGACCGTTGCGACCAACGATCTAGGCATGAACTATAAGATGACTGATACGCTTTCGACACGCTTTAGTTATCGCACAGAGTATAATTCAAAGCCTGCGGATGGTTTCAAAAAGACCGACGATACAATCGGTGTTTCCCTTGTGTTAGGGTTCTAATACCCCCTAATCTTAGGTGTTTCGATGGGGGGCTTTTGCCCCCCATTTTATTTGCTTGCGGCCATCGCCTTTTGCAATTCGGGCAAAAACCGTTGTTCATAATCTGACCCAACCAACGGGCCCGCAAAACGGTATAAAACGGTTCCGTCGCCTGCGATAATGAATGTCTCGGGCGGACCAGTGACACCCCAATTTATTGCCGCACGACCCTGCGGATCGTATCCAACCGCCATAAATGGATTGCCCTCTTTGTCCAAATAGGCGCTGGCTTTCGCACCCTCGTCCTTAAAGTTAACACCAATCAAACGGATGCCTTGCGACGCCATATCCAACAAGGTCGGATGCTCGGCCCGACACGGCGGGCACCATGTGGCCCAGAAATTCACGACACTGACCTGACCCGTGCGAACCATCTGATCATCGGGCAAAATTTGGCCCGGTAATGTTTCAGTTGGAAATGCAGGTGCAGTGCGTCCAATCATTGTTGATGTATATTTTCCAAGATCCGGCATCATTTACCCTTTACTGCGTGCCAACAACGCACGTGCGCGGCGCTGACGAATTTCGGTGCGTGTTCCAACCAAGGTCAACACGATAAACAACAGAACAAATCCAGCAATGGCCAGTAACAACGGGAAATAAAATACATCGCTTACATGTTCTTCTTTGTCCAAAGACAGCGACGCCCCCTGGTGCAGGCCTTGGTTCCAGAAATTAACTGCATAGCGGCTTAGAACGGCGAAAACGGACCCAACGATACATAGCACAGATGTTAAATCAGCGGCGGTATCCGGATCATCGATCCCTGCCCATAGCGCGATATAGCCAAGATAAAACAGGAACAGGATCAGAAACGACGTCAATCGCGGATCCCATGCCCACCATGTACCCCACATCGGCTGGCCCCAAAACGCGCCCGTGATCAAAGCGACAAGGGTCATTACAACCCCGACGTATGACGCGGCTTTGGATGCAAGCACACTAACATGATGACGCCGCACCAACCAAATCAACGAGGTCACCAACATCATAAACCATGCATTAATCGCAACCAAAGCCGACGGCACATGGATATAAATGATTTTAACGGTTGCCCCCTGTTTGTAATCATCAGGTGTTAAGAAAAACCCCCAATACAGACTGATCACCAAGCTTAGCGCGCTCAGCACGGCAAGCGTTGGCACTATTTTTCCCGATAAATGCAAAAACTTAACTGGGTTTGCGTATTGCCACAGCGACATCTCTGCTCTCCTTTTTATCTGAGGTTAATTCTTAGCACAGCGGCAGATGCAAAGGGTAACAATGCTGTGACCGCGCATG
This sequence comes from Paracoccaceae bacterium, assembly GCA_009920815.1. Classification (GTDB taxonomy): domain Bacteria; phylum Pseudomonadota; class Alphaproteobacteria; order Rhodobacterales; family Rhodobacteraceae; genus CAJXSD01. Next base: position 7,464 of record RFZH01000063.1, on the reverse strand, counting down.
TGATGCCTGCCAACATCAATAACGGTGTTCCTGTCTCTAGCCCCTGCGTGCCACGACGCGCCAATTCAGCGCCATAAATAAGCGTTGGCACATAAAGCGGCAACACAAGTAGGGACAACAGCAAACCGCCCCGTTTGATGCCCACAGTCAAAGCCGCGCCGAACGTGCCAATTACACTCAGCGCGGGCGTCCCAAGCAAAAGCGACAGTACAATCCAAAAATAACCCTGTTGCGGCAGCCCCAAAAGAATGCCCAAAACAGGTGCAATCACCACCAGCGGAAGCCCGGTGGTCAACCAATGTGCTATCGCCTTTACTGTGACAATCCCCTCAGCCGGAAGCGGTGAAGTTGCTAGCAAGTCAAGCGACCCGTCCTCGTAATCAAGGGCGAAAATGCGATCCAGCGATAGCAGGCATGCCAACAATGCACCGACCCATAATATGCCCGGTGCGATGCGCGACAACAGCGACATTTCAGGACCAACACCGAACGGCACCAAAACAACAACGATCAAGAAAAAAGCAAGGCTAAGGCCAAAGCCCCCCCCTGCCCGCATTGCAAGCCTTAGATCACGGATCAGCAAGGCAATCATAAAAATGCCTCTTCGCTTGCGTGTAATTTGGGCGTTGTTGCGCGAAAGGCGGATAAATCCAAAACCCGCACGTCCGCCCCAAGTCCAAGGTCAATATGCGTGGCCATAATGGCGGATCCACCAGATGCCAAATGCGCGCGGATCATATCGGCAAACTGTGCAACCGATGCTTGGTCCAGCGAAACTGTCGGTTCGTCCAGCATCCAAAATTTGCGACCAGTCACCATCAAACGCGCCAGACCCAATCGACGTTTTTGCCCCGCTGATAACATGCCGCCTGACCGATCCAACAGATCCGACAAATCAAACGTCCTAAGTGCGCGGTCAATAGACTGGGTTCCAAACACGCGTGCCCAAAACATCAGGTTTTCGCGCACTGTTAACGTGGCTTTGATCCCGTCCAGATGGCCTGCGTAAACCGCGTCCTCTTCGGGCAAATGCACTGTGCCTGCCTCGGGCTTTTGCAATCCTGCCAAGGTGCGCAGCAGGGTCGTTTTTCCCAATCCATTCGGCCCGCGCAGAATAAGAGCGTGGCCAGTATCAACGTCAAATGTCACGCCCTCTAACAAGGTACGACCGCCACGCGACACAGAAAGATTGGAAACCTGTAAGCTCATGCCAAAGGGTTACACCAAAAACTTACATAGCAAAAGGTGAATTTATCCTATTCAACAGGCAAAAGCGCCGCAGCTACGCGTCGCCCTTCAGACAGGGTGATATTATAAGTCCGACAGGCTGACGGTGAATTCATACTTTCAACCCCAACGCCGGCCGCTTCTAGGGTTTGACGCAACGTCGACGGGATATGCGAAATGTCCTTGCCGGTGCCCACGAACACAACGTCAACCTCGCCTGCCAAATCAATCAACGGCTGAGGATCATCATACCCACCCCATGATCGGACAGCGTTTTGTGTACAGATAACCGCACCTTCAACAACGCGCCCACCGACACGAAAAAAGCCATGGCCATAGCCGTCAATCGGCGTAGCATCAGAGAATTGAATTTCGTTTAACTGCATCGTTTTGCCTATCTAGTCAAAAAGAGGTAAGCCCATCAGCGCAGAGATGCCGATAATGACAAACGCTATCGTACGATATGTCTTTTCCTTTTCAGGATCAAACAACTTTGCGCCCAAAACGTTACCCAACATCATAGCCGGAACCAACATCAAACCAATGACTGCGGCCTGCAAGGACATTTCACCATACAATGGTAGCAAGATCAAAATCGCAAGATCAAAGAATAACAAATACAATAGGTTATTGGCGCGAATAACGGCAGGCGGATGCGCACTTGCCATATAAAACAGAATAACAGGCGGTCCTGGAATCCCAACCAATCCGCCCGTAACGCCGCCCAGTCCACCGATCCCAAATACCAATGGGGGGCGCACCGCGCCGCTATAGCGCAGCCCAAGTGCCAAAACACACAGCATGCCAAGAGACAAAGCAGAGACCATATATCGGAAAATTTGCGGATCAAACAAAGTCAGCGCCCAAAGCGCAATCGGCAAGGTACAGGATAATCCGACCACCAGACGCCCCAAATCAGGACGGTCAGCATCACGCCACGCACGTTTCACAAGCGGCAGAGGACCAATTATGTCCATGATGGTCAAAACAGCAATCGCCCAAGTGGGTGCAAGATATTGCCCTGCCACCGGCAGGAATATCATAGCCGTTCCAAACCCCGCGAATCCGCGAACAATGCCAGCGATTAGCGCGGCCGCAAATAAAAACGTCAAACCATCGGTCATTAACACTTGTTCAAAAAATGACGCCACGTTTTCGACCCTTTCGCCTACAAAAACTCTCATGATGCCTAGCGGGTCTTGCAACGATCGGCAACATCGCATCCACATTTTGTATCACGCGATATACAATTCCCATAATTATATCAGAATATTTGTAATTGAACTTAACAGTTTAAATTTCCTAGGGTAGTCCTGCGCAGTTTTTTCTGTGCAGCCCACACTCACTCACATTCAAGGAACATATCATGAAAACCATTATGACCTGTATTACGCTTATGACTGCATCCATTGGCGGTTTTGCGTTTTTCACACTGCCCGTAGCAGCTGAAGACATCAAAGAATAATTGTAAAACGCGCTGCTTTGAAAACCGCAGTGCTGAAAATTATTTCTACGTGACAACGATCCGCATGCTTGGGCCCAGTGCTTCTTTCTCCCAAAACACCCGGGCGACCTATGCAAGCAAGGTTGTAGGCAAGCTTATTAAACGAAAAAAGCCGACCAAGGTTAAACCTTAGTCGGCTTTTGCATGAAATCAGTTCTTTACGAAGATTGGGTGCCAGCTTCGGCGTTTTGTTTGCTCCAATCGCGCTTGACGCCCAACCATAGCAGAATGGTCGACGCCACAAAAACCGAACTATACGTCCCCACAATAACGCCCCACGTCATTGCAAAAACAAATCCGCGAATAACATCACCGCCAAGGATCAATAAAGTGATCAAGGCAATCAATGTCGTAACGCTGGTCATCATGGTCCGGCTCAGCGTTTCATTGATCGACAGGTTCAACACCTCGGACAAAGGTTTGGTTTTATACTTGCGCAGATTTTCACGCACGCGGTCAAACACGACCACCGTATCGTTCAAAGAATAGCCAACGATGGTCAACAAGGCCGCAATAATCGCCAAGTCGAACTTTATTTGCAGTTCAGAGAAAATACCGATCGTCAGCAAAACGTCATGAACCAGCGCAACAACTGCACCCAAGGCGAATTGCCATTCAAAGCGCAACCAAATGTAAAACAACACTGCCGCAATGGCGGCGACAACCGCAATAACAGCTGTTTGAATCAGTTCGCCCGACACCTTTGGCCCGACGCTTTCGACAGACACAAATTTGATATTTGGGCTGACCGAGACAAGCGCATTTTCGACGGTTTGGATCACCTCAGCACTGACTGCTTCTTGATCATCTTGGGCTTGAATACGGATCATCGCAACGTGCTGGTCCGGTCCAAAACTGGGATCAAATACTTCCGAGATGATGATATCGCCCAAGCCTAGCTCGGCCACGGCGGCGCGATATACCCCAACATCGATCGGGTCTGTGCTTTGGGTACGGATGGTTGTACCGCCCCGAAAGTCGATGCCATAGTTCAAACCTTGAAGCACAAAGGATGCGAATGCCACAACCATCATAAATGCAGAAATACCCAACCATATTTTCCAAAGACGGAAGAAATCCCAATTTGTTTCGCTTGGTACTAATTTCAAACGCATGTTCACACCTCGATGGTTTTTGGGCGGCGGCGTTCAAACCAGATCACCACCAAAAGACGCGTGACATAGATCGCCGTAAAGACAGAGGTGATGATCCCCAATCCTAAAGTAATCGCAAATCCGCGCACCGGACCAGAGCCCGCGGCAAACAGAATAATCGCCGTGATCAGGGTGGTGATATTGGCATCCGCAATCGCAGAGAGCGCCTTTTCATACCCAAGCTCGATCGCGCGTGCCGGACCTTTTCCGGCTTTCAGCTCTTCTCGAATACGCTCAAAGATCAACACGTTGGCGTCAACGGCCATCCCGATTGTCAAGACGATCCCCGCAATACCGGGCAAGGTCAACGTGCCACCGATCCAAGACAATAAACCAAAGATCAACGCAATGTTGATCATCAGCGCAACGTTGGCGAATAGACCAAACAAGCCATAGCTTAGAACCATGAACACCAAAACCGCAATGCCTGCAACCAGTGACGCGATTTTACCGGCGGCAATGCTATCTGCGCCCAATTCAGGACCAATCGTCCGCTCTTCTAGGAAATCCAAACCGGCAGGCAAGGCACCCGCACGCAATAATACCGCTAGATTGGTGCTTTCTTCAACAGTGAAGTTCCCCGTAATGATGCCAGAACCACCCGGAATGTGGCTTTGAATGACGGGGGCACTAATGACCTCTCCGTCCAATACAATGGCAAAGGGGTTGCCGATATTCTCAGCAGTGTAATCCCCAAATTTGCGCGCACCGGTTGGGTCAAAACGGAAATTCACCGCAGGGCGGCCGTTTTGATCAAAGCTGGGTTGCGCGTCGACCAAATCTTCGCCCGACACAACGGGAGCAGCGTCAAGGATATAATAGACACCCTCGCGGTCGAGCGAGGGCACAACTTCGTTGCCCGCACCGGCTGCAGCGTCCGGATCACCGGTTTGACCAATCACATGCTGGAACGTCAGCTGCGCCGTGGTTCCGATCAACGCCTTCAGCTCTGCCGCGGAACCAATGCCAGGCACCTGGATCAAAATGCGATCATTTCCTTGGCGTTGGATTGTGGGTTCGCGCGTGCCGACCTCATCGATACGGCGGCGCACAATTTCAAGAGATTGCTGCAAGGTCCGCGCATCGGTCGCAACTTTTTCAGCCTCAGATAACGTGACGATCAACGTATCACCCTGACCGGTCACGACCAAATCTTTTTCGCCGACCGCGTTCAAAGATACGATTGGCTGGCTAAGAACTGAAACAAATTCAATAGCTTGTGCCATTGCGCTTGGATTTGAAATCTTAACCCGCAGCTCACCCGCCGGCGCATCCTGCAAACGAATTGTCCCAACAGTTGCCCGCTCTTTGCGCAAAATGTCACGCACTTCGGGCCACAACGATTTCATGCGTTGGGCATAGACATCTGCGACCTTTACTTCGGCTAACAGATGCGCACCGCCACGCAAATCAAGGCCCAAATTCACGATATCAGACGGAAGAAAAGACGGCCAAAGCGTTGAATTTGCCTGATTTTCCGGGGTACTCACCCCTTTTTCAAGCGCGACCGTTGCGTCATTAAAGGATTCGACGCGCGTGTAAAAGGCGTTCGGCAGAGCCAGTAACAAACCTAATGCGCACAAGCCGATAATGACGATCCGCTTCCATAGATCGATATACAGCATTCTTTGGGCCTCGTAACTCTTAGGCTTCGGTCGCTGGCTCTGTTTTTGACAGAACTTGCGCGATGGTTGATTGCACGACGCGCACTTTGACGCCCTCGGCCAATTCGACCTCTAATTCGTTGTTTTCTTTGACCTTGACAACTTTACCAATCAAGCCCCCTTGGGTAACAACCTGATCCCCACGACGCAAAGATGACACCATATTTTGATGTTCTTTCATCTTTTTTTGCTGAGGGCGGATCAAAAGAAAATACATGATCCCGAAAATCAGAATTAGGGGAATAAACTGTCCTGCTGCGTCCATTTTGACGGTCCTTGCTTAGTGTTTCGTTGGCGATGGCGATTGATGGCACGCACAATAAAAACCGCGGTCATGTGTTTGAATAGACACATGACCACGTGAAAAGCGACACTTATTTCTTAGTTGCGATCGCGCCGTTCAAGAAAAATAGGCTACCTGTCATGGAACTTGAATAGCTTGCATATGCCATCCCTGCCGCTTCTTCGGCATTTGGACCATAAAGTGTTACATCAGCGCCACCATCTAAAAAGTCTAGACATCCCACACCACAGGTGCCAGCGTCTGATAACTTGGCCGCAATATGACCGTCGTTAAATTCTAGCTTGGTCATTTTTAAATCAGGAAAAACGGCGGCAACTTCCCATTGTTCTGTGTCGGAATTCCAATATTTCATGTCTTTCAAATCGCCCCAGAAATCATCTGACCCAAAATCAATATACAAGGCTGCGTCACTTTCAAATGCCATAGGGGCACCAACTTGATCAGTAAAACTTGCCATTCCACGCCAAATTCCATCATAGCTAGCGGTCACATAAGACGTCGGTAATTGTGACGCTGGCGTTTCCGATCCAAAGACGCCGCTTGCGGTTTCGTAACCTTCATAGCTACCGTCCAACGGCGTTTTTTCGATGTTAAATTCAACACTATATTCCGTCGCCGCGGTTCCGTCATATACATCATAAAAGGACGGAACACCGACAACTTCAATTCGAAATTCCGAACCATTTTGATCGACAATATATGTGTTCGTTGCGCCGGCTACCAAATCGGATTCGGTTAAGGTCAACGTTTCACCAAATACGTTTACGGTTAAAACAACAGACCCGAATGCATCTTTTGAAATTGCAACCGTGGTTGTATCGTCGGTGTTAAATTTTGTTCCCGATAATGCAGTCGACGTTTCAGTTGAATAAACATTGACCACTATTGATGTGCCATTGGAATTGTTGATCAAATCAACGATAGTATCCACGGCAACATCATCGACAGACCCACCATTGTTGTTTCCGCTTTGGTTTTGGTTTGCAAAGTTCACATTTTGCTGATCAAAATCTGATGTTGTGCCACCACCACATGCGGCAACCATCGCAAGAATTGGTAACGCAAAATAATTGATTTATTCATGAAATATTAACCTTTCGCCAGAATAACATATCCTAACGAATAGTAAATATAGCTTAGGTATATTTCGCAACTATATTAACACTCTTCGGTTGCAAAACTTATTTCAAAACGCCTCATTGGTGCATTTGAAATTGCGCATTGAGGCATTACAATTTTACCTCTGTTTTTTCGAAAAGAACCTATTGAGCAGATCATCTGCGCGGCCATTGCCTGTTGTATCCAAGCTTAGGATCGCTTGCCCGCCCCCACAGGCCGAAACCAGACATAGCGCAGCATACAGACCTGGCCAAATTTCATTTAAATCCAATCCATACTTAAGATTGAAAAAATACTTAGGTCTTCCTCAACTCACAGGAAGGCAAAAGCAATCACATTTTCGACTGTCCAAAGCATGTGTTATTTGTTAGGTGAACGTCTTGAATCAACACAAAGGACAAGACCCATGCATGATATTCGTACCATTCGTGAAAACCCTGCCGCTTTTGATGCCGCTATGGCGCGTCGTGGGGTATCGGATGCGTCCTCTGA
>RFZH01000062.1 GCA_009920815.1 Paracoccaceae bacterium | reverse complement strand
GACGCCAAGACCGCGGTGCGCGCCAAACAGGCGCCTTGTTCGCCAACTTGGGTGACATTGCCCCAAATGACATCCTCGACCGCATGACCGTCCAAGTCATTGCGCGATTTGATGGCGTTTAACACCGTCGTTGACAGGCGGACAGCGGTCACTTCGTGCAATGACCCGTCTGCGCGCCCCTTGCCACGCGGTGTACGGACCGCATCATAGATAAAGACGTCTTTCATCGACTTCTCCTTTAAGTTCGCTCGGATGGATTGCCGGGCATCAGATCATAGGGATGTTTCCACCCAGGTTGTTCGGACAGGCGTGTCAGCCACGCGTCAATGTTGGGCCAGGCCGCACGATCAAAGCCGAAAGGCTCGGGGTAATACAAATACCCACAGCAGGTCAGGTCGGCATTGGTGACCACGTCGGTGGCAATCCACGTGCGATCAGACAAATGCGCGTCCAAGATTTGGTAGCTCGCTGCTAATCTGCCTTGCAAAAACGCAATCGTTTCCTTGGGTTGTTTTTCGGGGGGCAGAAAATTCATCAAGAACCGTGTCATCCCCGCCAAAGAGCTGAGTTTATGATTGTCCCATAATATCCAGCGCAGGATTTCGCGGCGTTCTTCTGGCGTATTGCCGCCAAAGCGTCCCGTTTTCTCGGACAGATAGTCCATAATCACGCCTGACTGGGTCAGCTTGATGTCGCCATCCACCAAAACCGGGGCTTCGCCCATTTCATTAACCTCGGCGCGATAGGCGGCACTGCGCGTTTCGCCATTGAAAAAATCAACTTTGATGGGGGTCCAGTCCGCGCCGCCCATGTTCAGGGCAAGCGCCGCTTTGTATGAATGCCCGCTTTCGCCAAAGCAGTAGAGTTTCATCGTCATGTTGTCTTTCCCCATTGTTTCAAACCTTGATGGCGTGGAATTTGAGTATTTTTGCAAAGATGAAGATCGTTAAGTTTTCATTTAACTTTGTCTGTTTTTGTTGTGATGCGGTACAGGCTGGAGAGCCGATGACCGCCAAAGGTGAAGTCGCCCTCGGCCTTGATGCGACCTGTCAGGTCGGGGGCGCGTTGATTTCATCTTTGTCAAAATACTCTCGCCGAAGGCATCCTCGCTTTCAATTTGTGCATCTGTCACTTTTGGACAAATGACCGTGCAATCAGTTCTTTCATGATTTCATTAGTTCCGCCGTAAATTCGTTGTACGCGCGCATCTGTCCACATTTCGGCGATCGCATATTCTTGCATGAACCCGTAGCCGCCATGCAGCTGTAGGCATTCGTCCAGAACTTCGCCTTGAGTGTCTGACAACCAATATTTCGCCATTGCTGCCTTTTCTACGCTCAGCTCTCCGCGTAGATGTTCGGCGATACATTCATCCAAAAACGCGCGGGCAACCTTGGTTTTTGTCAGCGCTTCGACCAGCTTGAAACGTGTGTTTTGGAATTGCATTAAGCTGCCACCAAAGGCCTGACGGTCGTTACAATAATCAATCGTTCTTTGAACCGCGCCTTCCATGGCCCCAACGGCGCCGCACCCGATGATCAGGCGCTCTTGGGGGAGCTGTTTCATCATCTGATAAAACCCTTGTCCTTCTTGGCCGCCAAGGATGTTTTCAGGTGGGATTTCGACATTATCGAAGAACAGTTCAGATGTGTCCCCGGCCTTTAGGCCAATTTTATCAAGGTTACGGCCACGGGTGAAACCGTCTGCTGTATCTGTCTCAACAACAACCAGCGAGGTTCCTTTTGATCCTTGTGTTGGATCGGTTTTGGCCGCAACGACAATTAAGTTTGCATGTTGACCATTGGTGATAAAGGTCTTTTGTCCGGTTAGGCGATAAGAGTTACCTTCTTTCACCGCGCGGGTTTTGATTGCTTGGACGTCAGATCCGCCTGATGGTTCAGTCATTGCCAACGCACCAACCAATTCACCTGATACCATTTTGGGCAACCAGCGTTGTTTTTGCTCTTCGGTGCCATATGCAAGAATGTAATGTGCAACGATACCTGAGTGGATACCATGACCCCAGCTAGCCAAATTTGCGCGGCTGCCCTCCATCAAAATCACGGCTTCATGACCAAAATCACCACCAGCACCACCAAACTCTTCGGGAATTGATGGGCAAAGCAGGCCCAATTCACCGGCTTGTTGCCATGTTGATATATCCATTTCGCCTTGGTTGCGCCAGCGTTCGAAATGGGGCGACCATTCGTCATTGATGAATTTGGCGGTCATTTCCGCCAACATCACATGTTCATCGGTCATCCAATTGGATCGTGTGGTGATCATCGCGCTCTCCCTTAGAATTCGTCTGCGCCCAGTCCCATCACTGTGGCTGATCCAGATTGGATCCGCGCCAAATGCATCGCTGTCGCAGGCAGTTGTCTTGCCATATAGTAGCGAGCGGTTTTTAGTTTTGTCTCGTAGAACGCGGCGTCACTGGGCGCAGATTTCAGGACATTTTTTGCCACCAAAGCCATGCGCGCCCACATCAGACCGACGACCGTATGTCCGAATAAATGCATGAAGTCATATGATCCAGCCAGCGCATCGTTTGGATTTTTCATCGCGACCTGCATGAAATACATGGCTGCTGTTTGCAAATCCTTTGATGCAGACTTAAGCGGGTCAAGGAATTCTGCATCAAACTCTGCATCGTGGCCTTTATTTTCCGAGACAAACGCTTTGACCAAATCAAAGAACGCCATAACGTGTTTGCCGCCGTCTTGCGCCAGCTTGCGGCCCACCAAATCAAGCGCCTGAACCCCGTTTGCGCCTTCGTAAATCATGGCAATCCGCGCATCACGGGCGAATTGGGACATGCCCCATTCTTCGATATACCCATGGCCACCATAGACTTGTTGCGCTTGAACAGCCGCTTCAAACCCTTTGTCGGTCAAAAAACCTTTGACAACTGGGATCAACAGGCTGACCAAGCCATCAGCGTCTTTGTCATTTTGGCGATGTGTACGGTCGATCATTTCAGCCGACCAGAACACCAACGCGCGCGCGCCTTCGATGAAGCTTTTTTGATCCATAAGATTGCGGCGAATATCAGGATGCACGATCAACGGATCTGCGGGGCCGTCCGGATTTTTAACGCCTGTGACATCGCGCCCTTGCAGGCGATCTTTGGCATAGGCAAGCGCATTTTGATAAGCGACTTCGGCCTGCGCCAAACCTTGTAGGCCTACGCCAAGGCGTGCTTCGTTCATCATTGTGAACATTGCGCGCATGCCTTTGTGCATATCTCCTAAAAGATACCCCGTTGCGCCATCATAATTCATCACGCAGGTTGCATTGCCGTGTATGCCCATTTTCTCTTCGATTTTACCGACAGAGAGGGAGTTGCGCGCCCCCAAAGTGCCATCATCATTCACAATAAATTTTGGAACAATGAACAGTGAAATTCCTTTTACCCCATCTGGCCCACCTGGGATTTTTGCAAGGACCAAATGAATAATATTATCAGATAAATCGTGATCACCGGCCGAGATAAATATCTTTTGTCCCGTGATCTTGTAGGTACCATCTTGTTGTGGTTCGGCCTTGGTGCGCATAAGGCCAAGATCAGTGCCACAATGAGGCTCGGTTAGGTTCATTGTGCCCGTCCATTCACAAGAAACCATTTTGGGCAGATATTTTTGTTTCTGTGAATCGGTGCCATGGGCGTGAATTGCCGAATAAGCGCCGTGCGTTAACCCTTGATACATGCCGAAGGCCATATTCGAGCTGGCAAACATCTCACCGACCGCGGTTCCGATGATATAGGGCATGCCTTGCCCACCATATTCAGGATCGCAATCTATGCCTGTCCATCCCCCATCGCGAACTTGGTCAAAAGCATCCTTAAATCCTTTTGGGGTGCGCACGATGCCATTTTCAAAATGGCAGCCTTCTTTGTCACCAACTGCATTTAATGGGGCTAAAACTTCAGAAGTGATTTTGCCCGCTTCGTTCAAAATGGCGGATATAAACTCTGCTTCCAGCTCTTCATAGCCTTGAATGCCCGCGCTTTGGACCTTTAGCACATCATTCAATACGAATTCCATGTCTCGGACGGGTGCGGTGTAAGTTGGCATGTTTGCTCCTGCTATCTAACTAATTTTGTGGGGATATGTTTTTGGATCGCATGAATTCTGCGCCCCATTCAATTTGTGCTTCTAATTCGCGTATTGTTTCGTCCAATTCATCGCGTTGAATTTTCAATTCCTCTAGACGTTTGTTGGCTAATTGGAATGTTTTGGTCAATTGCGTGGCCTGCTGGTCTTCCATGTAATACATCTCAAGCAATTGCCGAATGTCCTCCAAGGAAAAGCCAAACTTTTTTCCGCGAAGGATCAACTTAAGACGCGCACGATCCCGTTTTGTGAACAAGCGTTTTTGGCCTTGGCGAATGGGCGAAATCAGCTCTTTGGCTTCGTAAAACCGCAGTGTGCGCGCTGTTACGTCAAATAAGTCGCACATTTGCCGAATGGTCATTAGGTCATCGTCTGTCATCTTTGTACACTTTGTTTGGGCAGTCTCTTCATGGCTGATCCGAGAATCAGCTTATCATATCTTTACGTTTACGTTAATATGAAATCGCGTCAACTTGACGCCACGAGAGATTGCGTGGTTTTTCTTAGATCTTTGAGTTCTTCGATAGTCTCTTGCAAAAGTTTTTGCTGCTCTTCCAGCTCTATTAATTTGCGATCTGCCATATCGACAAAAACGCGCATTTGCGTCTTGGTGCCCTCTTGATCGTAAATTAATAGCCATTGCCTAAGCTCTTCGAGTTGAAAGCCAAATTTGCGCCCCCTCAGGATCAGCGTCATGCGCGCACATTCACGAGGACCATAATACCGCGACCGCCCTTGGCGTTCTGGCTGCAGTAATTCGATGTATTCATAATACCGCAACGTGCGCGGCGTTACATCAAATTTTGCACACATTTCCTTGAATGTTAGTTTGCTGTCACTCATCTCGTACCTCACTGTGCCCTAAGGTTAAGCTTAAGCATCAGAAAGGGCAACTCGGGCCTTGCCAAATTTTTCATTTGTCCGTCATATGGGGCAAAACGGAAAAAAACCAATGACAGAAGCCTCAAAAGACGCAGCACAGGCGCTTATCAATGCTTTGCCGCACGCAAAAGCGCTTGGGATGCGCTTTATTTCTAGTTCAGAGGGCGAAGTCACGATGGAGATGCCGTATGACCCACGGTTTATAGGTGATCCTGCCACAGGCGTTATCCACGGCGGCGCGGTCTATGCATTACTGGACACATGCAGCGGTGCCGCGGTTTTTGCGCACCCAGATCACAAAGGTGCAACTGCGACAATAGACTTGCGCGTTGATTACATGCGGCCGGCTGCGCCGGGCCAGCCAATACGCGCGACTGCGACATGTTATAACATGACGCGCACAGTTGCATTTGTACGTGCGATTGCGACAGATACGCGTGACGATAAGCCGGTCGCAATGGCGTCAGGCACTTTTGTAACAGGGATCTAAATATGGCTAAAATGACGCCTGAACCCGTTCAAGTGATAAAACAGCGACGTGATGTTGCCTTGCGTCGTTTGGTTGCCTCAATTCCTTATGTCAATTTCATGGGTATCTACTTTGAACGGCGCGGTGATGAATTAACGGCCATCATGCCGTTTCGGGATGATCTGGTCGGTAATCCCGCGTTGCCTGCATTGCACGGTGGCGCAACTGCGGCCTTTTTGGAAATTGCAAGTGTCATTGAACTGACGTGGTCAACACTTTGGAATGCCATCGAGAACGACCATATGGCACCAGATGATATCGAAATTGGCAAGACGCTGCTGATGCCAAAAACCATTGACTTTACCGTTGATTATTTGCGCTCCGGTTTGCCGCGCGATGGATATGCGCGTGCGCGTATCAATCGTGCTGGACGTCGATATGCATCTGTTTCGGTCGAAGCATGGCAGGATAATAGATCGCGTTTATTCGCGACCGCATCTGGCCATTTTATTGTGCCCCAAGTTGTGACCTAGTCTGTCATGCGACCAATTACTCACACGCGTGTGCTTGCGATCGCGCTTCCTGTTGTATTGTCAAATGTGACAGTTCCCATTTTAGGGGCTGTGGACACAGGCGTCATTGGACAGCTGGGCAATGCGGCAGCAATCGGTGCGGTTGGAATCGGGGCCATTGTCTTGAACGCCATTTTTTGGATGTTTGGGTTTTTACGCATGGGCACCACAGGGTTTGCTGCGCAGGCCGTTGGGGCGGGCGATGCCCGCGAATTGGCGGCTATCTTTGCCCGCGTCTTGGTGTTTGGCGTGGTTGTGGGCTGTATGTTGATCTTGATTCAGGGCTTGCTATTCACTGGGGCATTTATGATTTCGCCGGCCTCAACCGAAGTCGAACGCTTGGCGCGACTTTACCTTGAAATTCGTATTTACTCGGCCCCGGCTGTCATCGCGGTTTATGGTTTGTCAGGCTGGCTGATCGGGACCGAGCGGACGCGCGACGTTTTCATCATCCAATTTGGGATGAATGCGGCAAATATCGTACTGGATTTATGGTTCGTTCTGGGGCTGGGGGCAGGCATCGAAGGCGTGGCCTATGCCACACTTATCGCGGAATGGGGTGGGCTTTTGACTGCGCTGTTTTTATGCCGTGCGACGTTGCGCAATGCGCAAACATGGATCTGGCCCCACATAATGGACCGCGTAAAATTGTTAAAGATGACGGTTGTTAATCGCGATATCTTGCTGCGTTCACTGATGCTGCAAATCATGTTTGTATCGTTTTTATTGATCGGATCAGACTTTGACGACGATACCCTCGCGGCCAATCAGGTGCTTTTGCAGTTCATTTCGATCACGGCTTACGGCATGGATGGCTTTGCCTTTACCGTTGAAGCATTGGTTGGCCAGGCTGTTGGCGCACGCTCGATCGTGCGTTTACGCGAGGCGGTTATTAAATGTGGTCAATGGGGCGTCGCCGTGGGTCTATTGGGTGCGGTTGCGTTTTGGCTGTTTGGTGGTCAGATAATAGATACCATGGCCAAGGTAGAAACCGTCCAAGTGATGGCACGGGTTTATCTGCCTTATATGGTTTTCGTGCCGATCATTGGCGTTTTTCCGTGGATGCTCGACGGTATATTTATCGGGGCTACGCGTGGTCCTGACATGCGTAATATGATGGCGGTGAGTTTGATTGTTTATTTGGCGGCCTTGATGATTTTACTGCCAAACTTTGGCAATCATGGGTTATGGATCGCTTTTTTGATTTCGTTTGCAGCCCGCGGCCTGACCCTTGGTTTGCGTTATCCGCAGATCGAAAAGGACATCAGAGCGTTAGACGCTTACGCTATAAAATAGCCAGAACCGCTTCGGGTGGACGGCCAATCGCTGCCTTGGTTTCGGTGATTACGATTGGCCGCTCAATCAACACAGGATGTGTGGCCATAGCCTCGATTAAAAGCGCGTCCGAGGCATCACGAGAAAGCCCAAGGTCCTTGAACTCTGCTTCTTTCGTGCGCATCATGTCAATCGGCGCGATCGCCAGTTTTTCAAGCACAGATTTAATTTCGTCGGTGGTTGGCGCGATTTTAAGATACTCAACCGTGTCGACCTTAATGCCCTTGTTGATCAAAAGTGCTAATGTTTGGCGCGACTTTGAACAGCGCGGATTATGCCAGATAGTGATCATAACCAATCGTTCCGACCGCTGCCAACCGCATCTGCAACATTTGCAAATCCATCGCGCTCTAACAGCGCCTCAAGACCTCGGACGATATCAGTCACCGATGACATTCCACCATAAACGAGAGCAGTATACAGTTGAACCGCTGACGCCCCCGCGCGAATTTTTTGATAAGCGTGCTCAGGCGTTGCGACACCACCCACACCAATCAGCGGGATTTCACCATCTGTCAGTTGTGACAAACGCGCCAAGACGTGGGTCGACTTTTCAAACAACGGGGCACCTGAGAGCCCCCCCATTTGGCCACGATGGGCGGATTTCAGTCCGTCACGCGACAGCGTCGTGTTCGTCGCGATAATTCCATGAATACGGGTGTCACGCGCCACCTGTGCAATATCTATCAAGTCTTGATCCGCAAGATCAGGTGCGATTTTTAGGAATATCGAAATGGGCTTTTCTAATTGGTCGTTCGCGTCGATGACCCCATTCAAAAGGGCGCTAAGTGCATCTTTGCCTTGTAAATCACGTAGTTTTTCTGTGTTTGGGCTGGATACATTAACCGTTGCGAAATCCAAATGTGCACCGCAGCGCGCCAGCACTTTGGCAAAATCGGCAGCGCGGTCTTGGCTGTCTTTGTTTGCGCCTAGGTTCAAGCCGATAACACCGTTTTTCGGCCGATTTGCCAAACGGTTCGCGATCGCATCCATACCTTGGTTGTTGAACCCAAATCGGTTTATGGCCGCGCGATCTTTGGTCAGGCGAAAAAGACGTGGCTTTGGATTGCCAGGTTGTGGACGTGGCGTTGCAGCACCCACTTCGATAAAGCCAAATCCGCACTTTCCAAGTGGTTCGATCACCTCTGCGTTTTTGTCAAAGCCGGCAGCCAATCCAATGGGGTTGAGTAAATCCAAGCCTGCAACACGAGTTCTAAGCCGTGGCGAGGTCACTTGCCCCACAGAGGGGCCTAGCCCAAATTTAAGCGCGCGGATCGCCAAACCGTGTGCCGTTTCGGGGTCAAAGCCATAGAGCGCCTTTAGGCCTATTTGTTCGATTAAGCGCATTATATGCCCTCTGGAAAAATATGGCCATCGGGGCCTTGCAAAAGGGCGGCGTTCCAAGCGACATCCGCCATATTAAGCGGGCGGTACAGGTGTGGGAAAAGCGCATCGCCGCGTGAAATTTCCCACGTTAGATCCGCACCTAAGGCATCGGTGTCGCAGGCAAGCAATACAAGATCCCCTGCGTTTGCAAAATGCTTTGCTGCCGTTTCGCGCACCTGTTCGGCCGTCGAAAAATGCACATAGCCATCTGCAACATCTATTGGCGCGCCGAGGGTTGTCCCCTTTTGACGCAGCTCATCCCATTCACCGGGGCGGAATATCTTGTAAATAATCATAGAGATCTCTTCTCAAAACCGATGAATAACGTCAAGCGTCATGTGACTGTTACGTCAGTTTGCAAAGAGTTTTGACAGGCGCAGATTTTGCGGCAAACATAACGCATCCAACAAAGGGGACGGAAATGATTCATAAATTTCTCACAACAGTTGCGGCAAGCACAATGATGACCGGGATGGCAATGGCTGATTATTCATTGACCATTTTGCACACCAACGATTTTCATGCGCGATTTGAGCCGATTTCGAAATATGACAGTGGGTGTTCTTCAGAAGATAATGCCGAAGGAAAATGCTTCGGAGGCTCTGCTCGGTTAGTAAGCGCAGTCGCGGCGGCGCGCGCGCGGTCAAATAATTCAATCCTGGTGGATGGCGGCGACCAATTCCAAGGAACGCTGTTTTACACATATTACAAGGGCAAACTAGCTGCCGAAATGATGAACAAGCTTGGTTATGACGGAATGACCGTCGGCAACCACGAGTTTGATGACGGGCCAGAAGTTCTTCGCGGATTTATGGATGCGGTAAATTTCCCCGTTTTGATGTCGAACGCCGATTTTAGTGGTGAAGCACTCTTGCACGGCAAGTTGCAAAAATCTGCCATCATTGAACGTGGCGGTTTGGAAGAGATCCGCAACCGTGTCGTCGCCGAAACAGCGCAAGAAATTATTGGGACCAAAGATGAATGTCGCGCGCGTGAATGTGCGATGGGCAATCTTATTGCAGATGCAATGTTGGATCGTGTGCGTGATCAAGGCATTGAAATAGCGATTCAAAATGGCGGCGGTATTCGCGCGTCTATCGATGCGGGTCCTGTGACCATGGGTGAAGTCTTGACCGTTTTACCATTCCAAAACACCCTGTCCACGTTTTTTGTGACAGGCCAAACTATCGTAGATGCATTGGAAAACGGCGTGAGCCAGATGGAAGAGGGCGCGGGCCGTTTCCCACAAGTTGCAGGAATGTCATACACCGTTGATCCAACCGCTGCAGCCGGTGGGCGGATTTCTGATGTGATGGTCGGTGGCGCACCGATTGATTTGGCAAAGTCCTACGGCGTTGTGTCGAATAACTATGTGCGCAATGGTGGGGACGGGTTCAAAATGTTCCGTGATGCCGAAAACGTTTATGATTTTGGCCCGGACCTTGCGGATGTGACCGCGGAATATATGGCGAAAATAGGTCCAGTCACGCCTTATAAGGATGGGCGTATCACCGTAAAATAAATGTTTCGGGGGCGCGATGCGCCCCCGACCAATTCGGGGCTTTGCCCCCTTCTGCTGCGCAGAATTCCCCCAGGATATTTGCCTGACAGAAAATGACATCGTGATGTGTTCACTTTCTGTCTAGGCACATCCACCGCCGAAAGCATCCGCGGGATCAACCGGCGAGAACTTTGCCGCGAGCGTTTTGCATCACAAATTTGGATACATAGGGAAGCGGGCACACAATGCGGCCACTTCTGCCTTGACGCGTTCTTCTACCTCAGCGTTGCCTTCTTCGCCATTTGCGGCCAGTCCATCAACGACCTCGATGATCCAGCGACCGATTTGGCGGAATTCCTCTTCGCCAAAGCCGCGCGTTGTGCCCGCAGGTGAGCCCAAGCGGATGCCCGATGTCACGGTTGGTTTTTCAGGGTCAAACGGAACGCCGTTTTTGTTGCAAGTAATGTGCGCGCGGCCCAATGCCTTTTCCGTGGCGTTGCCTTTTACACCTTTTGGGCGCAGGTCAACCAACAACAGATGCGTGTCTGTGCCGTGGGTCACAGTGTCCAAGCCGCCTTTAATCAATTCGTCAGACAGAGCTTGGGCGTTTTTGATCACTTGTTTGATGTAGGTTTTAAACGAGGGGTGCAGCGCTTCGCCAAAGGCGACAGCTTTGGCGGCGATGACGTGCATCAAGGGGCCCCCTTGGATGCCAGGAAA